>CAMBAQ010000093.1 GCA_945863785.1 Chthoniobacter flavus | reverse complement strand
TTGCGGAACCACAGGGTCGGCAGCACGGTGAGCGGCGCGGCATCAGGCCCGCGGTTGATGATGCGAAGGCGAATGGCGAGGTCGTCGGGCGAGGATTTGGCGTATTCGACGAAGATGTCGAAGTAGCGGCTGTCGTTGAAAACTCCGGTATCCACCAACTCGTATTCCGGCTCCAGACGCGAGCGGCGGGCATTTTCCTCGATCAGGTGGCTGTAGGGAAACTCGGCCTGCGGATATTTATAGAGGCCACGCATGAAGGAATGCGTGGGAGTGTTATCGATGTGGTAGAAGTAGTCCTTGATGTCCTCGCCGTGGTTGCCCTGCGGGTTGGAGAGTCCGAACGCGCGTTCCTTGAGGATCGGATCCTTGCCATTCCAAAAGGCCGGGGCGAAGCACAGCAAGCCGTGATTGTCAGAGATTCCCAGCAAGCCGTCCTCGCCCCACCGGTAGGTCCGCGAACGGGCGTGATCGTGCGGAAAGGATGTCCATGCATCGCCGTCAGCCGAATAATCTTCGCGAACCGTTCCCCACTGGCGATCGCTCAAATACGGCCCCCAGAGATGCCAATCCGCCTTGTTGGCGTCGCGGGCTTGCATTCGGAGAGACTCGGGATCGGTGAACATGGTTTTTAGATGAGGGCTAGTCGCCGATTAAGTCAATGTCGTGTTTTGCTGGCGATTCAAGTAAACCGCAAGGATGGCGAGGGCCAGGGCGGGAATGGCTGTCCAAGCAAAAATCTCCTTCAGCCCGAAACCCGCAAGGCTTTCGAGTGGGCCGACCCCGAAGGCCGAGAGCCCGTAGCCGAGCTGATAAAAGGCAATCATGCCGCCAGAGACGGATGCCGCGATCGCGGGCATTTGCTTTTGCCCGAAGCTAATAATGAGCGGTAGCATGGCCGAGCAAGCCAGCCCCGCAAAAGCGAACGAGGCCAGTCCGAGCCCGGCGGCCTGCGAGGGAACTCGGGGTGTGAGTAGAAATGCCACCGTGATCGCGGCCGGGAGTACGACGAAGGTCCATCGCGCGGGGAACCATCGCTCGATTGTTGCGAAGAGTAGTCGCCCGCACGTGACCATTCCCCAAAAAAATGTCAATGCGAGTGAGGCCGCCGCCGCATCGTTGCCCAGCTTGGTGGACATCATGATTGACGCCCAGTTGCCATTCATGGTTTCGCAAATGCCGTAGAGGAATGCGGCCGCAGCAAAAGCGGGAAAAACAGCGGGCATTTTGCTTTTGGTCGCTGTGGCGAACACCGCGCCGCTTTTAAGAGCAAGAGGGAGGGTGAAAGCCAGCAGAGCGGCACACAGCGCCGCTACTAGCACGGGCAACCCCCACCAGAAACCGAGGCCAACAAAGACGGCCACGAAGGCTGGCGCGAGGGCGGTACCAAGCCCAAGTAGCGTATTCAGGGCCAGAACAGCGCGGTCTGCCTTGGCAGGAAAAAACTCCGCGGCGCAGGTGTTGATGACTGGCACAGTGAGACCAAAAGCCAGCCCCATGAAAGTCGTCGCCAGAAGTAGCGTGGCGTAGGCGGCTGCATGCTGACTTGCGATAAATTGACTCGCGATCAGGAGCCCCATCGAGAGTAGGTTCGCCGCCAACCCGCCTTGGAAAACCCTCTTCGTCCCCCATCGTCTTGTGAGCTTGGAAGCCAAGAGCGAGCTGGCCACGGCCATCACGGCCTGCGGAACGAAAAGGGCACCGTATTCCGTGCTGGTGAGTCCGTAGTGGAGGGGGCTTGTGAAGATGGCGCCAGCCGCCGGGAAGGTGACGAGGGCGATGCCCTGCGCCACGCCAGCCCCGTAGACCGCCGCAACTTCAGTTCGGAGCACAACTTTCTCCTCGGTTTGAGCCGCCATTTTGTTCTCCAGCGCTTTTATTTAAGGCGCTCGAGAAGGTGATCGCCGACACGAATGGCATTTGCCATCGCCGTCAAGGCGGGGTTCACCGCGCCGATGCTCGGGAAGAACGAGGTGTCCACGACATAGAGATTGTCGAGTTCGTGGGCCTTGCAATTCGTATCGAGGACGGAGGTGGCGGGATCGGTGCCGAAGCGGCAGGTGCCCGACTGGTGGGCTACCCCGCCGATGTCTATCTCGTTTTTCATGTAGAGATTTCTCGGGATGAGGTGCTCGTGCATGCCGAGGTGGTTGAGCATCGACTTGAGCTTGGAATAGAGGCGTTCTTTGGCGACTTGGTTGTTCGGCGTGTAGCTGAGCGTGATGGTGCCTGAGCGGTCGATCATGACGCGGTTGTGGGGCGAGGGCAGGTCCTCGGTGGAGAGCCAAAAATCGACGGCATGCCTCGCGACAAAATCGAGCGTGAACATCGGCGCGAGGCCGGCTTCGATCGGCTTCTCGCCTTTATACATCGGGCCTTGGGATTTTCCGACCATTTGGATGTTCCCCATCGGAAACTCGAAGTCCTTCATGCCAAAATAAAAATCATTTAGCCCAAGTGTCTTCTGGTATTTCGTCGGATTCGGCTCCTTGGAAATCGCCAGCACGGCCTGGCTGTTGTGATACATGTAGTTCCGGCCGACTTGGTCGGAGCCGTTGGCAAGGCCATTTGGGTGTTTGTCATTCGCTGACATGAGGAGCAGGCGGGCGGAATTCGCCGCTCCTGCGGAAACGACGACGATGCTGGCGCGGAAGGTCTCGGTTTTTCCGTCGCGATCGACCACGACTTCGCTCACCGAATTGCCGGCGGCGTTGGTGTTGAGTTTGAGCACCTGGGAATTTGTGAGGAGGGTGACATTCGAGTGCTCGAGCGCGGGACGCACGCCCAAGACCTCGGCATCCGACTTCGCCTGGACGAGGCAGGGAAATCCATCGCAATCCTCGCAGCGCACGCACTGGCTATAGGGCATGTTCGCTTCATTGAGCATGATGCCGCAGGGCGAGTGGAAGGGATGGTAGCCTGCGCGTTTGAGGTCGTCAGAGAGTTGCTGGATACGCGGTTCGTGGGAGACAGCAGGGAAGGGATAGGGATCGCTGCATGGCGGTTCGGTGGGGTCCTCACCGCGTGCACCGTGGACATGATACATGCGCTCTGCCTTAGTGTAGTAGGATTCGAAATCTTCGTAGCCCAGTGGCCATGCAGGCGAGATGCCATCCTGGTGCTTCAGGACGCCGAAATCCTCCTTGCGCAGACGGTAGAGGGCCGCGCCGTAAAGCTTTGTCGCGCCACCGACGAAGTAGTGGACGCCGGGTTGGAATGCCTTGCCGTGCTTGTCGCGCCAGGTGTCCTTCGAGGTGTAGCGGTTTGCGATGAAGACTTCAGATGCGGACCAGTTCTCCGGCTCGCGCGGGAGCCAACCGCCGCGCTCGAGGATGAGGATGCGTTTTCCGGAGGGTGCCAGGTGACGGGCCAATGTGCCCCCGCCCGCGCCGCTGCCGATGATGATGATGTCGTAGTCGTTTGCCATGGGATTTTACCGGTCGATTTGGGGCACGGGTTTCGCGCCTTTGGTGTTGAGTTTGATCGCCCAAACCGAGTCGGACGAGCAGATGAAGAGGATGTTGTTATCGCGTCCGCCGAAGGTGAGGTTCGCGGTCTGCTTCGGGAGTTTGATTTTGCCGATCAACTTGCCTTTCGGGTTGAAAACATGGATGCCGTCGAGTGCGCCGGAGTAGACATTGCCCCGCTCGTCGAGCCGCATGCCATCAGGGAATCCAGGCGAGACGACCGCGAATTCGCGCTGGTTCGAAACCGTCTTGCCGTCCGGCGCGACATCGAACGCATAGATCGTGTGCGGCTTGTTGAAATAATAGGTGCGCGGCGCCTGGATCGCGCCGCTGTCGATGATGTAGAGCGTCTTCTCGTCAGGCGAAAACGCGATGCCGTTCGGCATTTGCAGGTCGCCCGTGACGACGCTGAGTTTTTTCGATTGCGGATCCCAGCGATAGACATTGTTTGGCAATTCGGCCTCCTGCGGGAATTGCAGCGAGCCGTAGCTCGGATCGGTGAACCACACCGAGCCGTCGGATTTCACAACGAGGTCGTTCGGCGAATTCAGCGGCTTGCCTTCAAACGAACCCGCAAGCGTCTCGACACGGCCGTCGAGGTGCGTGATCGAGACGCGGCGGCCGGTGGTTTCGGCGGTGAGCAGGCGGGACTCGAGGTCGGCAGTCTGACCGTCGGCGATGCTCGAAGGATGGCGGAAAATCACCGGAGCGTCCCATGAGGCCGGCGTGATCGTGTTGTAGGGCGTGAGGCTGTGCCAGCGGATGAGGTTGATGTTGTCGTTGATCTGGTCGGTGAAGACGAGATAGCCGGCGTCCGAGTTTTTTACCTGCAAATAAACCGGCCCCTCGGTGAAGCCAAATCCATCTGCGAGATGGATGAGCTGCGGCTGCTTGCCGAGGATTTCGGTAAAAGCGTCGTCGTAGACCTCGAGCGGCAACTGGGGATTCTGCGCCTCGGGATACGGTGGGTTTTTCTCGTAGGCGAGATTGCCGATTTCGACTTTCTGGGCCAGCGCCGTGGCAGAAAACCCGGCGGCGAAAACGAGGTTCAACGCGAGGATTGGGATTAGGCGGGGCGACATGCGTAGTGCGGATTGTTGCCCCGCCCCTCTCAAAGTCAATACTGCAACACGCCTACGGCGCCGAATTTTTGAAACAATTCCAGCAACTGGATGACGATCGCGAGAAATCGTCCGTCCGAGCTGGCTTGGCGCATCGATTTATTGGAGAGGACTCGATTGACGCGATTTTTGTGCACACTACTTTCGTGCTATGAAAAATATCACGCTGAGCGCCGCGGAGGATTTAATAGAAAATGCCCGCGAGGTGGCCAGAAAGCAGAAATCAGAGGCACGCCGCCAAGGACGCTGAAGGCCTTGCGCTGGGCGGGGGTCAGGACGGCTTTGTAATCTTCAGCCTGATCGTTGCGATAGGCACGGAGGAGATGGATGCGCTTGGCTTGGGGAAGTTTGCCTTCGTCGAAGGCGCGATTCGTCTCAGCGACAAAATCCAAGCCCTTGATTCGAATTTTCTCAATCGAGATGACCTGCTTAGCGCTAAGGGCGAGTTTCTTTTGTACTTTGGGTGAGACCAGCATCGTGTAGCCGAGGGCTTGATTTTGGATCTCGTGAAAGCTCGCGGATTGCTCTGGCGTGAGGACGGCGAGGGCGCAGGCATTGTTGCTGTCGATGAGCGCGGAAAGCTTCTGATCCGCCGTGAGACAGGCATCGGGAGCCGTGGCACCTTTTTTGACAAGCACGCGGGACTTCGATCGCAGTTCGGTTCGCAGCGCGTTGAGGCGCGATTTTTGCTTCGGAGTGAGGGCGAGATCCGTCTGCACCTCTTCGTGTCCGAGGAGGATGGAAACCGAGCCGGGGTAGTCCGTGGCGCGCGTGGTGGCGCGAAGAGGGGTGGCCGCCAGAAGAACGGCTAAAAGGACAACAACGTATTTCGATTTCATTTTTTGGAGAGGATGACTCTAGAAGCTTTTGGCGACGATTTTCTCGAGTTGAACGATATCCGCTGCAAACTTCCGGATGCCGTCAGAAAGCTTGTCGGTAGCCATGGGGTCCTCGTTGAGCATCCAACGGAAGGTTTTTTCGTCGAGATCGATTTTTTCGATGTCCGAGGTCGCCGCCTGTGCGGGATCCAGCTTGCGAGTGAGCGGTGCGGTGGAGTCCTGGAGATTCTTGAGAAGATCGGGGCTGATCGTCAGCAGGTCGCAACCAGCGAGTTCCGTGATCTGGCTGACGTTTCGGAAGCTGGCGCCCATCACTTGCGTTTGGTAGCCGAACTTTTTGTAGTAGTTGTAGATTTTTTGGACGGACTGGACACCGGGATCCTCCGCACCGACGTATTCTTTGCCGGTGGTGGATTTGTAGTAATCGTAAATGCGACCGACGAAGGGCGAGATGAGGCGAGCGTTGGCTTGCGCGCAGGCGATGGCCTGTGGGAGCGCGAAGAGGAGCGTGAGGTTGCAATTGATGCCTTCTTTTTGGCAGACCGCAGCGGCTTGAGCACCTTCCCATGTCGAGGCGATCTTGATGAGCACACGCTCACGGGGTGTGCCTTGCTTCTCATAGAGGCCGATGAGGTAACGGGCCTTTTCGACTGTGCCTTCAATATCAAAAGAAAGTCGGGCATCGACTTCGGTGGAAACACGACCTGGAACGATCGAGAGGATTTCGCGGCCGAATGCGATGAGAAGATCGTCGATGACCTTACGGTGTAGCGCGCCACCGGTGAGCGTGCTAGAGCGATTATCGGCCACGACTTTCTCGAGGAGGGGCTTATATTCCGCTTGCTGAACAGCCTTGTAGATCAACGTGGGATTCGTTGTTGCATCCTGTGGCGTGTAGGCGCGGATGCTTTCGAAATCCCCAGTATCGGCGACAACGGTGGTGAATTGCTTGAGTTGATCGAGAGAATTAGCTTGGCTCATAATAAAATCTAGAAAACGGCGTTCAGTTTGAGTGCACGCACGCGAAAATGCAAATGCAAATGTTCGCGCGTGGCCTTGTCTATTGTCGATTACGCAGACGCGGCGGCCTTTTTGGCCCGTGGGGCCTTGGTGACCTTCGGCGTTTTGATAGCCCGAGTGGCCGTTTTTTTGGCTGCCGCAGGCTTACGCTCGCGTTCCTCAAACTCGAAGCTGACTTTATCTTTTTCCAGCTTGAGGAATGCGGAAAACGGTCGGCCTTTTTTCGAGATGAAGCGGTGGATGAGGTCGGTCTTGCCGTCGGTGATGAGCTTCTCGACTTGCTCGCGGGGGATTTCCTTTTGGCAAAGGGTCTTTCCCATACGAAACTTGCACGCGCTCGTATTCGAGCACACCCATGCCGTTCCGCTGTCGTGAATGGTACCCGACTTGCAGGACGGACACGATCCGATAGAGGGGAGTTCGGCGAAATTCAGATTCGCGATGGAATCTGCGCTATCCCCGAAGTCGAAAGATTGTTTGCCTTCGGCGTCGAGTTTGACCACGGCGGCAAAGGGACGACCCAGCTTACTGCGAAAGCCTTCGAGCGGGCCGATGCGACCCAGCTCGAGGATGGACTGCACTTCTTCGCGTTCAAATGTGCGACCGGCCATGGTTTTCCAAATAATGGCCCCACATTTCGCGCCGCATTCGAAGGCCTTGAAGGATTCCACATAGCCGATGTGCGAGCACTTTGGACATTGCACATCGAGGTCCTGAAACGATCCACCGATAGTATCGCCCTCGAACGATTTGGCCTTGTTGACGATGTCCTCTGTGAATCCACGAATCTCTTGCATGAATTGGGTTCGATCCAATGCGCCCTGCTCCATTTGCTTGAGCTTGAACTCCCATTCTCCGGTCATTTCCGGCGAGGTGAGCGACTGGATACCGAGACCACGGAGTAGGGTGATAAG
>CAMBAQ010000092.1 GCA_945863785.1 Chthoniobacter flavus | reverse complement strand
CCAGAGGCGACTTTGCCACCCGAGCCTGCTGCGACACCAGCATCCACTCCGGCTCCGAAAGCTGCATCCGAACCGCCTCCCAAGGCCGCCAGCGTCGAGGCCCCACTCCCAACGGGAGGCCCCGACACCCCAACGGGCAACGTCACCATCAATCTCATCAACAAGCTTGTGAAGCGTGGCATTCTCGACGCGGATGAGGCGAAAGAAATGATCCGTCAGGCCGAGGTCGAAGCGGAGGCCGTTCGCTCCCAGTCTCAAACCGACATGGTCGCCATCGCACAAGCCGCCGCCGTTCAAGTTGTGGCGTCTTCCGCACCTGTGGAAAGCGGCGTCCCAGCCGCTTCCTCCGACGACATTCGTGTTACCCACATTCCGCAACCGGTGAAAGATCAGATCAAGGAAGAGATCAAGCTTGAGCTCGCCACGGATAAGGTTTCCAACCAAATCTCCTCTGCCGTGCGTCTTCCCAAGTGGGTTCAGGACGTGAAGCCCTTCTTGGATATTCGTGTTCGGTATGAAGGGGACTTCTTTCCGACCGGAAATGATGCCACGGGCGCTTTCCCCAATTTCAATGCGATCAATACCGGTGCCCCATTCGATACGACAGGCAACCAATTTGCGCCTCAGCTGAATGTGGATCAGAATCGCAATCAGTTTAAACTTCGTGCCCGTTTCGGTGCAGATATTGCGATGGCGGAGAATTTTTCCACCGGATTCCGAGTTGCTACGGGACAGAACAACTCGCCTACGTCCACAAACCAGAGCATGGGCCTCGCCAACTCAGCGACTCAGGGTCAGGGTGGCAACTTTAGTAAATACGCCATCTGGTTGGACCGCGCCTTCCTCCGCTACGATTGCAAATACGAAGATGTTCTCAAGGCCAGCGCATGGGTCGGCCGATTTGATAACCCCTTCTTCTTCACTCCGCTCATCTGGGATGATGACCTCGGTTTTGACGGCGTGGCTGCGACGATCAAGGGCAATGTCACTGAGAACTTCCAAATCTTCACCACCGGTGGGGCCTTTGTTGTCTACAATACCGATTTAAACTTTTCATCGAACCAACCGGAGAAATTCAACAGCTATGACAAATACCTTTTGGGTGTCCAAACAGGCATCGATTGGAAGATGGCTGATGATTGGAAGGCGAAAGTCGCCGCTGCCTATTACAGTTTCTACAATATCGAGGGACAACTCTCTAATCCCTACACGCCCCTTACGGCCAGCGACGCGAGTAACACGGACAACAGTCGTCCTTCCTTCGCTCAGAAGGGCAATACCTACCTGGCCATTCGAGATATCATACCCGACGCGAGTAATGATTATGGCGCGATCAACCAGTGGCAATATTACGGACTCGCCACCAAATTTAACGTTCTAGCCCTTACTGGTCGTCTCGATTACGATGGTTTTGAGCCTGTCCGAGTGTCGCTCATTACCGAGTTTGTACAGAATCTGGCATTCAATAAAGCCGACATCAACAACATAGCTGTCAACAATCGCAGTGCTCTAGACGAAAATAACCTCACGGATATAGGTCAGTTTGATGGAAGCCCATACGGTTGGTATGGCGAGGTGCGTGTCGGTACGCCGTCTCTCTCGAAGCGTTGGGATTGGCAGCTCAATGTTGGCTACCGCTGGATTGGATCGGATGCTGTCGTTGACGGATTCAATGATTCTGATTTCGGCCTAGGTGGCACAAATATGAAGGGCTTTACGGTCGGAGGGTTCCTCTCTCTTTCTCAGAATGTCTACCTCGGAGCCCGCTGGATGGGGGCTGATAGCATCACTGGGCCTCAATACAATACGAATATCCTCTACTTTGAAATTAACTCCAAATTCTGACGCGTCATGAAAAGAAATCTACTTCCTCGCCTTACTGCTCTCAGTCTCCTCGTCGCTTTCCTTCCCGCGGTTCATGCCGCTGAGGAGGATCCCACCGCGAAATTCCGCGAAGCCCTCAAAAACACGATGCTCAAACTCCGTGATGCCCAGGGCCAACTCGCCAACGCCCAGGCCGCGACCATTGCCGCGGAGAGCAAAGTCGCTGATTTGACCTCCAAAAACGAAGCGCTCACTAAAGACCTCGTTGCTGAACGAAACACGGCCACCAATACCATCACTGACCTGAATAAAAAAATCACAAAACGTGACGGATCTATCTTGGAGCTCGAAGCCTCGCTGGCAAAATGGAAAAAATCCTATGGCGAAGTCACCAAGTTGGCGGCGAAGCGGGAGAGCCAGCGCGCCATCTTCGAAGCGAAAAACATCAAGCTTGAACGCCAAGTCGAAGAGCAACAGACACGAAATATTCAGATGCATAAGGTCGGAATGGAAATTCTGGATCGCTACGAAAAGTTTGGTCTTGGCGATGCCATCCTAGCCCGGGAACCATTCACTGCCGCACAGCGCGTGAAATTCCAAACTCTGACACAAGATTTCGCCAACGATCTTACAGACGCCCGCATCCCGGTTGACCAACGGGAACAAAAGGAAAATGGGAATTAAGGGTAATCCCATCAAAAAACTCCAAATACAATTCCGCCTAAATCTCCACGCAATGTCATTAAGTCATAAAGCCCTCGCGCTTCTCTCCGCTGCTTCTCTCTTCCTCTCTGTGACCGCCCGCGCAGTCGACTCCGTTATAGCCCGCGCCGGTGACCGCGAGATCACTGTCTCGCAAATTCCACCCTACCTCTCCAGTCTCAGCGAAGCCGACTGCGCAGCCCTCAAACAAAACCCCGTCGCCCTCAGCCAAGCGGTGCGCACTCTCATTCTCCAGCAGGTTCTCCTTAAAGAAGCCACCGCCGCCGTCTGGGACGAAAAGCCCGAAACCCAAGCCCTCCTTGCCCGTGTGCGCGACGCTGCCATCGCCGAGAGTTACTTGGAATCCATCACCAAAGTCCCCGTCGACTTCCCCTCCGATGACGAAATCAAAGAAGTCTACGACGCCCGCAAGTCCGAACTCACACTGCCCAAGCAATACCGCCTCGCCCAAATCTTCATCGCCAACGGCACCGACCCTGCCAATGCCAAGGCGAAAGCCGAAACCCTCGCCAAGCAGGTGAAATCCGGCGACTTTGCCGCCCTTGCAAAAACCAACAGCGACGAACCCCGCAGCGCCGCCAACGGAGGCGAGATCGGACTCCTTCCCGAGGACTCCATCCAGCCTGCCATCCGCAAAGCCCTCACCGGTCTCGCCAAAGGCACCACCGCCGGTCCCATAGTACTCGGCGATGGACTCTACTTCGTCAAAATCCTCGACATCCAGGACCCCCGCACAGCAACCCTGGAAGAGGTAAAACCCCAAATCATTCGCGCCCTCCGCACCGAACGACAGAACCTGAACCGCCAGGCCTACCTCCAACGCCTTCAAGCCCAAGCCCCCATCACCCTCGACGAAATCGCCTTACCCGCCCTCCTCAAACCAGAAGAGAAAAAATAACGCCGCAAGTTACAAAATCGTCACACAACCAAACCTCAACCAACTCCCAACATCGCCGAAATTAGTTTTAACCACAACCGACCAAAGGGAGATAGATTGCCGAACGCAACTCCGAAGGAGTGAGCGTAGTGAGTCAAAGGACACAGAGAGCACAGAGGAAGAGCGGGAATACATAAATTAGCTACAAGAATGAGTCACCAAAAACTTAAGCATTCCCCATCCTGTTACTCATGCAAATCCTGTCATCCTGTCAAAAATCCTTAGAATTCATTTAATTGACTCGCTTCAGATCACCCTTCGGACTGCTTCCAGTAGTCTTTCTCCGCTCCGATTCTGTCGAAAAATCCCAAAAACCCCCGCCGCACCTCACCAACTCCCGCTCTACCAACCGCTACTTAAAACTTAAGCATTAAAACTCTCCACCCATGTTGAAAACCGGCCACCGCACAAGACTCCACCTACGCGCCTTCGAGTTCCTCGCAGCGCATAGGCGTTCGCGTGCCGCTCTCACATGCACCCTCCTCGCCTCCTTCCTAGCCACAATGCCCACCGGCGGACTCCAAGCTGGAGACATCCTCCGTGGCGGAGCCAGCTCCGCTAACACAAACCGAAACTCCGCTGCCCGGGCCAATGCCGGATCCGCCGCTGCCGAGGTTGCTAAAGTTCGCGCCCAAGATCGCCTTGCCCGCACTACGAAGATCGTCAACGATATGCGCGTTCTTCAACAATCAGCCCGCGCTGCAGTTGCAGTTAATAGCATTCCCAATGGTCTCATAGAAGGCGGCTTGAATCCGATTGTGGGAGGCACATGGACAGGAGCCAATCCCGCAACAGCCTCGGGAAACAATGTCAACATTAAGCAAACCGCCTCCCAAGCCCTTCTCCACTGGAGAACCTTTAATATCGGCAGCCAGACCACCCTCAATTTCGACCAATCCGCCGGCGGAGCCGACTCCGGCAAATGGATCGCCTTCAACAAAGTCTACGACCCCGACGCCAAACCCTCCGAAATCCACGGAAAAATAACCGCCCAAGGCCAAGTCTATATCATCAACCAAAACGGCATTATCTTCGGCGCCGGCTCCCAAATCAACGCCCGCGCACTGGTGGCTTCATCCCTACCGATCAATGATAATCTGGTTAGCAACGGCCTATTGAACAACCGCAATGCCGAGTTCCTATTCTCCAAGGATTTCGCAAATGATCCCACGGCCACATTCGGCGATATCGTCGTTGAACGCGGCGCTCTCTTGAGCAGCCCCGAGGGCGAAGGCGGAAACGGCGGGCGCATCATGCTCGTAGGCGCGAATGTCCAGAATGCCGGTGAAATTTCCACCCCCTCGGGCCAGTCTATCCTCGCCGCAGGCCTCCAAGTCGGTGTCGCGGCCCACGCCGAATCCGACCCGAGCCTTCGAGGGCTTGATGTCTGGGTCGGAGATGTTGGAAGTTACGGCGGCACGGTCGCCAATTCAGGCTTAGTCGAGTCCCAGCGCGGATCCATCGTCGCTGTAGGCAAACGCATCACCCAATCAGGCGTCCTGGAAAGCTCAACCTCCGTGAACCTCAACGGCCGCATCGACCTACTCGCCAGCTATGGCGCAGTGGGCTTTCCCGGATACGATTCCTCCTTCCAGCCTCCGTTCCTAAATCGCTCGACCGGAATCGTGGAGTTTTCCTCGGGCAGCACAACTCGAATCCTTCCCGATTTTTCATCCGATAAAAAAATCCCAGGCACCAAGCTCGCCCAGTCTTCCCAAGTGAACATCGAGGGCTTGGGAATCCACTTTGAGGGAGGCTCTTCCCTCATTGCGACCTCGGGTGCTATCGGCATCCGCGCGGGAATCTGGCCGTTTGTGGACACCAACAACGACGGCATTGTCACCGACGCTACTGAAGCCTCTCAGCAAATCAGCAATGGCCGCCAACGCTTCCTCCTTTCCGGGGGGCAGGTGAATATCGCCTCGAGCGCACTGATCGATGCCAGTGGAACGATGGATGCCTTTGTGCCGCTCGCGAATAATTTCCTCGCCATCCAGCTTCGCGGCTCCGAACTCGCCGACTCCCCCCTCCAGCGCTCCGGCGGTCTTCGCGGCAAACCCCTCTTGGTCGATCTCCGCCGCTCTGGCAGCTACGGAGGACGCGGCTGGATCGGCACACCGCTCGGTGACCTGACCGGTTTTGCCAATATCACCGAACGCGACATCGCCCAACTCAGTGCGCGCGGTGGATCGATTTCCATCTCTGCCGGCGATTCGGTGGTTGCTGCCTCCCGGGCTACTATCGATGTCTCGGGCGGCTATTTCACCCATGAGGGAGGGCTTGTAAGAACTTCACGCCTTTTGCGCGACGCCAATGTTGTGGACATTTACAACGCCACCCCAGATGTCGAGTATGATGGCGTCTACGAAGGCCGTTCTACTTTGTCCTCCTTAAAGTGGGGTTCTACCCAAACCTATACACACCCACTTGCCCCGCTGGGTGGTGGAAACGAACACTCGCATGTGGAGGGTGCCGCCGCCGGCACATTGTCCATAACCGCGCCGAAAATGGACCTCGCCGCAGAACTCCTCGGTCAATCGATCAGCGGCCCTCGCCAGCAACTCCTGCCGGCAGCCCAAGGAACACTTAAAATCAAATTCCAGGGAGAGACCAAGTTTTCGACTGGTGGTTCCAACTTTGTTTTCCTGAACCAATCACCGGCAGCACCGAATGTCGTGTTTTCCAACAACTCTCCAAATGCGGCACCTTTTGATTTCAAAGTGGTCGACGGAACTCCAATAGAGATGCCCTTCACCGCAGGGGCTACTTTTGAGGTCTCATCGAACTGGTGGGAGGAAGAGGATGGAGGTTTCGGAAATATCGAAATCGAAAACACCGAAGGAGACATCACGGTGCCTTCCGGCAATTCCCTCGCACTCCCTGCTGGCGGCTCGTTGAAAATCGCCGGTCGCAATATCTCGGTGAACTCGAATATTTCTGCCCCAAGCGGGTCGATCGCCATGACCGCATACAATTACACGCCGATGGCCTATGCCCGGGCAGCCGCCGAAGGCTTATTCCAAAATGTCGCCGCCCCAGCCGCCATTGCAGGCCAAGGAACGGTCCGTGTCACAAAAGGTGTGTATTTGGATGTCGCGGGACAATTTGCCGATGAGCGGCCCTCCTCGATTATGCCTTATCAAAACAAGATTCTTCTTTCGGGCGGCACGGTCTCTCTCACTGGCTACTCGGTATTGCTTGAACCCGGATCGCTGGTGGATGTCTCCGGTGGGGTTCGAGGCCGACCAAGTGGCAAATTCCAATACGGCAACGGTGGCTCGATTTCGATTCTGGCCGGAAAGGATCCATCCCTTTCGACCACGACAGGCGGCAAGCTGCAGCTAGATGGCACGCTCCAAGCCTACTCGCTTGCCAAGGGTGGCTCCCTATCGCTTCAGGCAAATACGGTTCAAATCGGCGGTACCTCCGCGCCCGAAGGCACGCTTTTCCTCCAGCCCGACTTTTTCCGTAAAGGCGGCTTTACAAGTTTCTCGCTTCAAGGCATCGGAGCCCGAGCCACAGATGGATCTTATGTGCCCGGCGTGAAGGTGGTATCGGGAACCGTCATCGAACCAGTAGCGGAACAATGGCGTCACTTGCCCATGGCAGATGCGAGAAAACTATCAAATGCCCTTTCTCGTCTCGGCGATCAGGAAAGCGCGCAAACCGCATCGATTTTGGCTGAAGCGGGATCGTCCTCGGATTTGAGCAGCTTGGGATTCCGCCGAATGGGCATGGATGCCCTGTTCCCTGTGCTTTTGCCCGAAGGTCTGCGCCAACCAGCCAGCCTGACGCTTTCCGCTTCAGGTTATGACGATTCCTTCACCGAGGATCGCGTGGAAGCCCTCGGCATCGTGGATTTTCAAGAAGGAGCCAAGATTCTCACCGATGCAGGTG
>CAMBAQ010000091.1 GCA_945863785.1 Chthoniobacter flavus | reverse complement strand
GACGGACTCATCACCCCCGTGATTCGAGACGCGCAATCTCGCTCACTTCGCGAGATCAGCACCGCCGTGAAGGACCTCGCCGTCCGCGCCCGCTCGAAAAAAATCAAACCCGAAGAGTATCAAGGCGGCACGATCACCATCTCGAACCTTGGGGCTTATGGAGTGGACAGCTTTTACGCGATCGTCAATCCCCCACAGGCCACCATTCTGGCCGTTGGTGCAATCGTGAAGAAACCCGTAGTGAACGATGCCAATCAAATCGTGGCCGGACAAAGAATGAACATCTCACTGAGTGGAGACCATCGCGTCGTCGATGGAGCCACCGGAGCCGAGTTCTTGGCGGCCATCCGAAAGAGCCTCGAAGCCCCAGCCAGCCTTCTTTTGTAACGCAAAAGAAAAGATAGAAAAAAAACCTGTTGTCGTACCCTCGTTCGACAGCTAGAAAACTCCCTCGCTTTTTACAGTTAAAAATCACACATGAATCCTAAAGGCAGAATCGCACAAGTTATCGGACCCGTTGTGGACGTTGAGTTCAACAACGCCGGTGGAGCTCTCCCAAAAATCTATGACGCGCTCGAGGTGAATTTCGAGACCGGTGGAGAACAAACCCGTCTCACCCTCGAAGTCCAGCAACACCTCGGAGAAAATTGGGTCAGAGCTATCGCTATGAGCTCGACCGAAGGCCTCAGCCGCGGCATGGAAGTCGCCGCACTCGGCGCTCCTATTTCCGTCCCAGTAGGCGAAGGCGTTTTGGGCCGTATTTTCAACGTGACCGGTGATCCGACAGACGGACGTGGCCCCGTGCCCCACGAGAAAAGATACCCGATTCACCGCAAGGCCCCTACCCTTTTGGAGCAAAATACCCAAGCCCAGATCCTCGAAACAGGCATCAAGGTCATCGATCTTATCTGTCCCTTCACCAAGGGTGGTAAAGTCGGCGCCTTCGGTGGTGCCGGCGTCGGAAAGACGGTCGTCATCATGGAGCTCATCAATAACATTGCCAAAGGCCACGGCGGATACTCCGTCTTTGCCGGCGTGGGCGAGCGCACACGTGAAGGTAACGATCTCTACGCCGAAATGAGCGAGTCCGGTGTTATTAATCAAAAAAATCTCTCCGAGTCGAAAGTGGCTCTGGTTTACGGCCAGATGAATGAGCCTCCCGGCGCCCGTCTCCGCGTAGCTCTCTCCGCCCTCTCGATGGCTGAGTATTTCCGTGATGAGAAAAACCAAGACGTTCTTCTTTTCATCGACAACATTTTCCGCTTCTCGCAAGCCGGAGCCGAAGTTTCCGCCCTCTTGGGACGTACACCGAGCGCCGTGGGTTACCAACCCACCTTGGCCGCTGAGATGGGCGACCTCCAAGAGCGCATCACCTCGACCACCAAAGGATCCATCACCTCGTTCCAGGCCGTTTACGTTCCTGCTGACGATTTGACCGATCCAGCGCCAGCTAACACGTTCGCTCACTTGGATTCGACCATCGTTCTTGAGCGCTCGATCGCCGAGCTTGGCATCTACCCTGCCGTAGATCCATTGGCATCCACCTCGAAAGCCCTTTCTCCCGACATCGTTGGCGAAGAGCACTACCAAGTGGCTTCGGGTGTTCAACGTATTTTGCAGCGCTACAAAGACCTGCAAGACATCATCGCCATTCTTGGCATGGACGAGCTTTCACCTGATGACAAGCTCCTCGTCTATCGCGCCCGTAAAGTCCAACGCTTCCTCTCGCAACCCTTCCACGTTGCCGAAATCTTCACCGGCACGAAGGGTCAGTACGTCAGCACGGCCGAGACGATCCGTGGGTTCAAGGAAATCCTTGAAGGCAAGCATGACGATGTTCCAGAAAGCAATTTCTACATGAAGGGCGGCATTGACATGGTCAAGGAGGGCTAAACCTTCCGACTGTCATTCCCATTCCAAAATAATATATCATGCTTCGACTGGAAATTGTCACCCCTGACGCGAAGACCTTCTCCGACGATGTCGACTCCGTAGTGATTCCCGGCATCGAAGGGGAGTTGGGTATTCTCCCGCTCCACGTCCCACTCATGACCCAGCTTCAACCTGGCGAATTACGCGTGATGAAGGGCGGCGTGGAAACCCGCCTAGCCGTGGGTGAAGGCTTTGTCGAAATAAGCGCCGTCAAAGTCGCTATTCTTACAGACATGGCGGTTCGCGAAAGCGACATCGATGAAGCCGCTGCCGAAGAGGCCATTCGTCGAGCTGAAGCCGCTATGTCGGGCAAAAAACTCAGCGATGAGGAATACGCCACCACCAGCGCCTCGCTCCAACGCTCTCTCGCCCTCGTGCGCGTCAAGCGTCGCCGGCATCACTAAAATCATCCCAAACTCCATGGAATCCCTGCGAATCGCGGCTTCAAAGGGACTCCGTGATCTCCTTGCCGAAGCACTGAGCGTCGGCTTTTTTAAAGTCGGCCAAATTGTTTTTCGGCCCACCAGTGACGGATTTCGCCTTTGTCACGTCGATGACGAGGCCAACGCAGATCTACAGCTTTTCACCAATGCGGAGGAAGCGGCGGGCATCGCCCTTTTTGATGATGCCAATCAATACCGCCCGCTCAAGACCGCACCGAACTTGAAGCATGGCTGGGAGCTGTGCGTGCCGGATTTAAAGGACCTTCACCTCGCTTTGGATCTCCTCTACCCCGCCGCTCTAGGGAACTGGCGCGCGCTTCTCCTGAAACAAACCGTGTCCTCTCCCCTTCGCGATACCGTGAACCGGCAAACCGGCATGTATCGGATCACGGGGTTAATCACCGACGAGGAAGCTCAAGGGCTCATCGAAAAACTCTGTCAACCGGGCTGCCTTCGCCAAATCCAATGGCCGATCCCCTCGGAGTCCCCGCACCATATTCCCTCTCTAAAAGACCTCGAAATCCCGCTTCTCTGCACCGAAGCCTGCTGCCTGCTCATCGCCGAAGCACGCACAACCGTCAAAAGCAGAAAGCCACAATAGAGATTCTTTGCATCGTCTGTTTGACAAAACCTCGGATTTCGACTTCACCAGTGTTGTGAAATTACGATTCCTGCTTCTGCTTTGCGCCATAGCCCTTCCACTGGTTGGCTGCAACACCACCACATTGCCTCGAAAAAACTACGATCCCGTAGGCTACAAACCAAAAAATTCGGACAACGTCCGCGTCAAAGTCTCTTTGCAAAACAGGATGGTTTATGTGCTCGAGGGAAATAAGCCCCTTCTCGTCACTGCCACGGCCATCGGAAAGCCCGAATCCTCGACTCCAAAAGGCAACTTCCGTGTGATCGATAAAATCGAAAACAAACGCTCAATGTCCTATGGCTTTTGGGTCAAAGGCGACTCGATTATTCCCGGCAAAAGCTCCGAGCGCCAAGGTTCTGGATATCGTTATATAGGATTTCCCATGCAATACTGGGTGGCCTTTTATCCCGCCTACGGATTCCACGTGGGATCCGTCTGGCCGACCCCACGCACCCATGGTTGCCTTCGCATCCACCAGAATGCGGCCCGCGAATTCTTTGAACTCGTGAAAATGGGCACGCCTGTGCACATCGCTGAAACCCAACCAGAGGACGCCACCATTGGCCAAAACCAACCACGACCGCAGGATTACAATGATCCCGACCCCGCGGACTCCTTCACGATTTCCTCCGCCGTCTTCAAAAAAGATCACACCCAATATCTGCGCGAGCAGAATTGACGGCCTTGAGCAAAGTTCCTCGGGTAAATATCCGGACACCGGACGTGATGTCTCACGTTCATGCGCAGGTTGAAAAACACTACCATAGCAAACTGGTCGAAACGATCCGCGCGCAGGGAGGAAGTCTTCGCTTCGGCACGACCACGCTCCGCCTCGCAAAAGAATTTGGATTTTGCTACGGCGTGGAAAGAGCCATCGACCTCGCTTACGCGGCGGGCAAAGTTTTTTCCGACAAAAATATTTATCTCCTCGGAGAAATCATCCACAACCCAGATGTCAACGCCCAGATCGAGGCCCTAGGCATCCACTGCCTCCCAGCACGGCCAAAACCCGAAGATCTCGCGATCCTAAATCCAGAGGATGTCGTCATCGTGCCGGCATTTGGAGCAGAGGCCTCTCTCATTGCCCTAGTGAAGGAAATCGGCTGTCAGATTGTGGACACCACCTGCGGCGATGTGATGAGTGTTTGGAAGCGCGTCCGTCAAAATGCCACCGAAGGCGTCACATCGATCATTCACGGGAAGGCGGAGCATGAGGAAACAAGAGCCACAGCGTCCCGAGCCCTTGGCGCAGATGGACAAGGCCAATACCTTATCGTGCTCGACATGGAGGAAACGCGCGCCGTCGCGGACTACATCCTCCACGACGGAGACCCAGCCGCCTTCCTCCAGCGCTTTGCCGGCAAAACCAGCGAGCACTTTAATCCCGTCCTCCACCTCAAGCGCATCGGCGTGGCGAACCAGACTACCATGCTCCGAAGTGAGACCGAGGACATCCAAGCCCACCTTCGCAGCGCCATCACGGAACGCGACAAGGGCGATACCGCCAACTTCCGCTACTTCGACACCATTTGCGGAGCCACTCAGGACCGCCAAGACTCGCTATTCCACCTGCTCAGCGAACCGCTCGACCTCCTGATCGTGGTGGGAGGTTACAATAGCTCCAACACGACCCACCTCGTCGAAATCGGCATTCAAAAACTGCCCACTTGGTTCATCCGAAATGCGAGCTGCCTCACATCGGAAAAAGAACTCCGCCATTTTGATATCCACTCCAAGAGTGAAATAACCTCATGCGATTGGCTACCGGATCAACCGGACCTCATCGTCGGCATCACCGCCGGAGCAAGTTGCCCGAACAACCTCATCGAGGAAACGATCCGTCGGATTTTGACGCTGCGCGGGACACCGCTCTAAAAATCGAGGCTTAGGAAAACCGCACAAACTCGCGGAGAAATTGGGTCCAAAGAAAAAACATCCCGCGTACCGAGTAGCGGGTCATTTCCGCCCCATCACGCGTCAGTATGCCGCGAGCGATATTGTGCTCGAGGAGTTCATGTAAATCGCGCTCTGTTTGCTCACGCAGTGACTCCGAAGGCAACTCAGCGAAATCGTGAACCTGCAATTCCAGCGTTGAGAGAAACGTCTGATGCGAGGCCTCCAATTCCTCAATATCAAAATCATTCTCCACGCGGTTCAGCTGCGTTCCCGGAAGAAAATGCATGGTTTGGGAAAATGGATAATTCCACGTTAGGAAATGGCGCCCATCGATAGCGCGCGAGGAAAACGTCGAATAGAAGAAAGAATACTGATCCTGCTCGACCAAGCAGATCGCGCCCGTTGTTCTTTTTTTCGAATTGTGGAACAGGCGGTAGAAGTGGCGCGCCCCGTCGTGCTTCCAATCGACATCCTCGACATACTCAAATCCAGCAGACTCCATCTCATCCGAAAGTTCCTCGAACCCAGGAAAGCGGCTGTGCGGCGGAGGCGGGCACTTTTCCAACGACCTCTTCAGCGGCAAGCGCATCTTGCGAACACTGGTCAGAATTTCCACCCAAGGCATCAAAAACCATGTGGACGCGAAAACCACTCCCAGTGAAACGCTGCCACCCAGCAACCAACCAGCAAGAAAGGATGTCACCACCAGCCCAAACGTTCCCAAACGGAACATCACCGGGTGACCATAATTTCGGAGCGCAGTTGCAAAAACGCCCGCGCCGGCAACAAAAAAGAGATCGGAAATCATACGGCTCGTTGACTCAGAAACTTCTCGAGTTGCCCGACATCGAAATCCGCCAGCACAGCCCCATCCGGCATCTCTAATGTGGGGGCCTTGCTCTGGCCTGAGATTTGTCGCATCCGATCAAAGCCCGCCGGATCGGAATACACATCCACGGCCTTATGCTCAATCCCATGCGCTTTGAGCCAAGACAAAGCGTCCACACACCAAGGGCAACCATTTTTAACGTAAACAAGCATCAGTAAGAGTCTGTATTGACAATCCCGAACCTGGAGCCCAGGTCAAGTCGGTATGTTGATTATTTTCTCTGGCAGCAGGCGGACGCGCTCCTCAAGCGAGGGCACCAGCACCCAATCCATTCCCGCCGCCTTCGCCGCCTCGATCCCAATCGCCGTATCCTCAAAAACCACGCACGCATCCGCAGCCACCCCCATCAGCATCGCCGCCTTCAAAAACGGATCGGGAGACGGCTTTCCATTCACGTAATCCTCCGCGCAAACAATCGCCGTGAAGATCGACTCGATCCGCAATGCACGAAGCGTAGCGATCACGATTTCCCGATGCCCACCCGAAGCGATAGCCAACGGCACAAGACCGTGCATTTTTCGAGCAATCGCCAGCACAGGCTCGATCGGCTTCACCTCCGGAATCATTTGCAAATAGTAATCTTCCTTGCACCGCACGGTTTGCGAAGGATCCATGGACAACCCATACTTCTCATTGAGCATCCCCACGATCACCGTCGCGGGTGTTCCGCCAAGGCTGTAAAAAAGCTCCTCTGGAAAAATACCTCCAAAATGCTTCATCGCCTTTGTCCAAGCCACGAAGTGCAACGGCATCGTATCCGCAATCGTGCCATCGCAGTCAAAAATGTAACCGCCAAACTGCCTATCCGATATCTTGAGTTTCAATAATTAAGTTCCCAACCGATTTTTAAAAAAGCCCACGCTCCGCGTTCAAAAACTGTCCCCAGGTGGAGTCGAACCACCATCTGAGCTTTAGGAGAGCCCTGCTCTATCCACTTGAGCTATGAGGACGTTGAAAGTGAATTGTTTGCGTAATATTTTCGTCTTTTACTGCACTAGAGGCAGACCAAAACTTAGACCAATTACCTTTATGTATTTGAATGCATTACAATGTCTTTTTTACCTCCGCAAGAAACAAAGAATCATCTCAAAAAAATATCACCCCAAACCGCCATTGAAGATAAGTTCTCATCCGCGTGTGTTAGTCTTCAAACTGGGTTCTTCGATATTTTTTCTCCCTCCCCTGTTTGTGGAACCATAAGAAAACTCTGCCTCGCGTGCGCGTATTGGTCTAGAATCTCCCATCGCATACTCTCTCGTATTCAGGCATCAACCTTCCACATTGCAACGTCACCGCAAAGTTATGCCCTTGCTTTCTGGCTGAACTGCAGAGCGAGCTTGCGAATAAGGCGATTCACCTTACCTACGCTGTGGGGCCTCGTTGCCGTTTGCGGATACTACACGAAGCTCGATGCGCTAGGATTGAAGGACTGGGCGCGCTGCGCGAATCTTCTCTCCGACTTGGCGGGACTTCAGAAATCTAGTTTGAATTTCTAGCAAGACGGAACCCGAGATCGACATAGCGATCACCTGTCCGAAATTGGTAGTGCGTCGAAACCTTACACCCATCAGTACTCGGATTATCCCACCCCCCTCCACGTCGCGTCTTTTCTCCCACAACACCTAAAGGAACATCCT
>CAMBAQ010000090.1 GCA_945863785.1 Chthoniobacter flavus | reverse complement strand
ATGGTGTGGGCCCGATGAGGAAATACTCGCTGGGGGCTGTTCTACTCGACCTGAATAATCCCGCAAAAGTTCTCGGGCGTCTTAAAAAACCTCTCCTTCGACCCATGCCTGACGAGCGTGAAGGCTATGTGCCCAATGTGCTCTACAGTTGCGGCAGCCTGATTCACGGCAACAATCTCATCCTTCCTTATGCCATTTCCGACACCTCGACGCGGTTTGCGATTGTTCCAGTCGAGACTTTGATCGAAGGCATTCTTAATGGTTGAAGCGCATAGAGGAGGGGGGCGGTGCATTTTCTTGTCTTTACTAAAAAGGACCAGCGTCTAGGGTTCTGACCCTTCATATGTCCATACTTTTGCCGATTTTAATTACGCTGCACATCCTCGTCTGCTTGCTGATGGTCTTCGTGGTCCTAATGCAGCGTCCACGCAGTGAGGGATTGGGTGCCGCCTTCGGTGGCGGGCTTACTGACAATGTCTTTGGATCCCAGACGACCAATGTGCTCGCGAAGTTCACAACGTGGTTGGCGATTGCTTTTTTCGTCATCACGCTCTTGCTTTCGATTTTCACAGCAAAATCCGCGAACAGCAAAACGGAGATTCAGAAAAAACTTCTCAGCGCGCCAGTCCCTCAAGCCACAGCGACGCCAGCGCCAGTAGCCACACCAGCGCCAGTTGCGACACCAGCGCCAGTTGCAACGCCAGCGCCAGTTGCAACGCCAGCGCCTGAGCAGACTGCCGCGCCGGTAGCGGAAGCGCCTAAATCAGCCGCTCCCGAACCAGTTGCTCCTGTTCAGAATTGATGACCATCCGAGGATCGGCTCGGTTCAAAATATCTAGCGCCCCCGTTACTCCATAAAAGGCATTCATGAAGTCTTTGATCACGATGGAATCCCTGCGGGCATGGCGAAAGAAACTCACGGGAAAAGTGGTTTTTGTTCCCACGATGGGAGCCCTTCATCACGGACACGAAGCGTTGATCGCTCGAGCTCGGCGCTTGGCTGGACCGAAAGGTTCCGTGGTGGTTTCGATTTTTCTCAATCCGATCCAGTTCGGTCCTCGAGAGGACATCGCCGCGTATCCCAAGCCTCTTAAAAACGATCTTCTTGTCTGTCGCCGAGCGGGAGCGGATGCGGTTTTTCTTCCCACGGTCGCGGATATGTATGGGCCCGATCGCTCGGTTTTTGTGGATGAAGAATCGCTCTCCAGCGTCCTTTGTGGGCGGTCCAGACCGGGCCACTTTCGGGGTGTTTGCACTGTGGTCGCCAAACTTTTTAACATCGTTCAACCCACTCACGCGATCTTTGGCGAGAAGGATTGGCAACAACTGGCCATCATTCGGCGCATGGTCCGCGACTTGAATTTCCCATTGGAGATCGTGGCCTCGCCGACTGTAAGGGAGTCGGATGGGCTCGCGGCTAGTTCTAGGAACGCCTATCTTACTCCAGAGGAGCGTGCGCTAGCTCCCCAGATCCACGCTGCCATGCAGGCCGCCGCAACAAAGCTCAAGGATCCTGTCGCTATTGTGAAAGCCCTTGTGCGCGCTGTAGAAAAAATACCGAAGGCCCGATTGGATTATGCTGAGGCGGTGGAGGCGGTGACTTTGGATTCCCTCAAAAATCGAAAATCTGAGGGACGTCTCGCCGTGGCTGTTTTTCTGGGAAAAGCCCGATTGATTGATAATATTCCGCTTCCTCCACTTAAATGAGAGAATTTGATTTCATCGTTCTTGGCAGCGGAATCGCCGGACTTTCCTTCGCCCTCAAGGCGGCCAAGGTCGGATCTGTGGCACTTATCACCAAGCGTGGACGTGCGGATTCCAATACCGCTTGGGCGCAAGGTGGCGTGGCCTGCGTGATGAGTGATGAGGATTCCTTTGAACTCCACATTCGCGACACACTCGATGCGGGTGCGGGTCTTTGCCACGAGGATGTGGTTCGAGCTGTGGTCACGGAGGGGCCTTCCCGCATCGACGAGCTTATGCACCTCGGGGTGCACTTTGATCACCGAGAGAATGGCAATGGCGGCAATGAACTGGATCTCGGGCGCGAGGGGGGACACTCCAAGCGCCGGGTTTTGCATTTTCAAGATGCGACAGGTCGTGAGATCGAGCATCGCCTTCTCGAGCAGGTCGCGGCGCACTCACAGATTGAGGTGATGGAAAATCACATGGCGGTGGATTTGATCACCACCGGCAAGCTGGGTTACGCCATGGAAAATTCCTGCGTGGGCGTTTATGTGCTCGATGAATCCACCGGCGTGGTCGAAACTCTGCGAAGCGATGTCACGGTTGCCGCGACGGGTGGATGCGGAAAGGTTTATCTCTACACAACGAATCCCGATGTTGCCACTGGTGACGGCGTGGCCATGGCCTGGCGAGCGGGTGCTGCCATCGCGAATATGGAATTCATTCAGTTTCATCCGACCTGCCTCTACCATCCGGATATCAAATCTTTCCTTATATCGGAGGTGGTGCGCGGTGAAGGAGGCATTCTGATCAATGAGCGTGGGCAACGCTTCATGGAGCACCACAATCCCCAAAAGGAACTCGCACCCCGCGATATCGTCGCTCGGGCCATCGATGCGGAAATGAAGCGTAGTGGTGCGAAATGTGTCTATCTCGACATCACCCACAAGCCGGCCGACTTCATCATCAGTCGCTTCCCGACGATTTACGAAACCTGTCTTCGTAACGGTCTCGATATCACAAAAAAACCCATCCCTGTCGTGCCGGCGGCGCACTATCAATGCGGAGGAGTGAAAGTCGACATCAACGGAGAGACTTCTTTGCGTGGCCTTTTTGCCATCGGAGAGGTCGCCTGCAACGGTCTCCACGGAGCGAACCGCCTTGCGAGCAACTCCCTTCTCGAGGGAGTCGTTACCGCCCACCGTGCATTTGAAAAATCCACGCGTCAACGGCGTGAGCGTCTTTCCTTCGATCTGCCCGAGTGGCGCTCCGGCGAGGTTCAGGACGTCGACGAGCTTGTTGTGATATCGCACAATTGGGAGGAAATCCGGCGACTGATGTGGGATTACGTTGGCATCGTGAGAACCGACAAGCGACTGCAGCGTGCAGCTACGCGTTTAAGGAATCTTCACGCCGAGGTGCAGGAATTTTATTGGAATTTCAAGGTTTCAACCGACCTCCTGGAGTTGAGAAATCTGGTCACAGTCGCCTCGCTTGTCGTGGACTGCGCCCTGAGCCGCAAAGAAAGTCGAGGACTCCATTATACGTTGGATTATCTTGAGCGCGATGACGTGCGGTTTTTGCACGATACGATCACGCGGCGGAATTAATCCCTCGGAGTGAGGACGGAGAGTTTGCTGGGCGAGATTCCGAACTCGCAGGGAAGGACGCCGCAGACTTCGCCGTCGAGTTCGAATGGGACCTCATCCGTGCTCCGCACACGCACCAAGGGGGCTTGGAAATACTCTACATCGGGAAGGGCGAGATGAGTGCCAAAGGCGATGGCTTGAAAATATCTCACGACATCCCAATGGCTCTGGTTTTTGAAAACAACAACATCCAGAAGTCCATCGTTGAGGTCGGCTTTTTTGAAGAGAGGAAAGGGACCTCCATAAAGTCGGCCATTGCCGATGAGGACAAATCGGCCCTCCCGTGTTGGGATGCCATCGCCCTCGATCACTAGTGACGGGGGCTTCACGGCGGCGACTTGAGCCAAGGTGAGGAGATAGCTCAGCGGGCCGAGCGCTTTTTTGGATTCCGTGGTGGTTTGCTGGACGACGGCGGCATCCAATCCGACTCCCGCCAGTTGAATGAAATAGTGTCCATTTGCCTGAGGAAGATCCAGCGGACGCGTATGACCTTGCTGGATCACCTCCCATGCGCGCTCGAGGTTTCCTTGAGGAATGCCGATCTCAGATGCAAATACATTCATTGTGCCGACAGGAAGAATGCCCAAGGTGGAACGAGATTCAGCCATGCCGTTGATGACCTCGTTCACTGTGCCGTCCCCGCCAGCAGCGACGATGGTGTCGAATCCCTCGGCGGCAGCTTCGGCAGCAAGGCGACGTGCATCCCCAGAAGTGGTGGTGAGTCGGACGACGGGATTGTTGGGCAGGGCCTCGATTCTGCTCCGCAGCTTGGCGGCACGGTCGCTTCGGGCGGTGGGATTAAAAATGACTAGAGTCTTATTCACACTTCACTTTCGGGATAGGAGCGGTAGCTTGTTCGTGTGCGTTCGATTGCCAAGCCAATTCTGATTATTGCCGGAGGGGCATTGCTCCTTCTTGCCGCGATTGTCCTTATTGCGAATATCTATCTGCAGTCAGAGGGCGTTCAGGACCGGATGAGGGCTGCCATTTCTCGTGCAGTCGGGGCACCTATTAAAATCGAGCATTCTTCCTTCACTCCCTGGGCCGGATTCACCTTTTCGGGACTCAGCCTCCCTGCGCAAGGTCACTCCAAAGTTCCAGCGCTTTCTATTTCCTCTCTCCGAGTCCGGGTTCATCTCCTTTCCCTTTTTCAACGTGAAATCGTGGTGAAGGAAGTGCTTTTTTTGAACCCAGTTCTTGTATCGATCCCGACGCCATCCGGCAGATGGCCTATGCTTAAAGCTCCGACCGAAGCCTCTCCTAGGCCCTCTGTTATTTCACTTTCGCTTCCTGATGTGGGGCCAGTCTCTGTGCCTGGACCGTCTGCGAACCCTCCTCTAGCCGTTGAGTCTAGCGCACTCGGCAACCTGCCGATACCTAGGAAGTCGCAACCAGACGTTCAGGTGGACGCCATGAAGGTTCGTAATGGGAAAGCGGTTTTCTACGATGATGCAGGTCACCAATTAATCGAGTTTGAGAATGTTGCCATAGACTCGCATGTATCTAAGGATCGTTCCGTGGTAGGAAAAATTCGAATCGAAAAAATCGCCATCGCCGGTTTTTTCCACCCTTCACATCTGACCGCACGCTTCGAATGGAGTGGAGGAAAGCTAGTGATATCGGATGTGGTCGCGGATTGGGCTGACGGCACGATTTTTGCCCGTTTTGCCGTGAATCCGGAGCCTTCACCCGCTTTCGAAAGCTGGTTGGCCGTTCAGAATGTTTCAGTCAAAAATCTGTCCGAGGATGCGGGGATCAATGGTGGCGGAAAACGTGGTAAACTTTTCGCTAATGGAACGCTTAATGGAATGATCGGGCTTCCTGATACCTACGCCGGTGGTGTTTCTGCCTCCCTCGTCGAGGCGCGATTGGAGCCTCTGGATGTGATTCGCCAGATCGGCGACCTGCTTGGCGTGGATGAGCTTAAAATGCTCGATCTCAAGCAAGCTGACGCGAACCTAACGATCCGAGATGGTAAGGTGGTGGTCGACAAAATCGCCATCGCCTCGAATAACTTCATCATGGACGCAACGGGGGAGAGCAGTTTCGAAGGCGCGCTGAACTTGGCAGCCAGATTTCATGTGAATGAAAAAATACGAAGGGAAACACGCGGCCTCATTGGGGCTAACTTTGAGCCCTCCGAAACGGAAGGCTATACGAATATGCCATTTCGCATTTCCGGCACACTCGCCCGTCCGAAGACCGATCTTTTAGATAAATTAGTCGGGACTCGCATCGGACAGGATCTTGGGGGTCTCATCAACAGCTTCCTTCGCCCATCCCAAGGGCAGAAAAAAAAGAAACCAACGCAACCGCCCCCTGTGGCGACTCCGGGATCCTAAGAGACGATGCGGATTATTTCAGGTAGCGCCGGCGGGCGACCACTCAAAGCTCCGCCTGATGGACTCAGGCCAACGATGGATCGAGTTAAGGGTGCTGTTTTCTCGAGTCTTGGTGATTTGGTTCCGGGATCTGTCGTTCTGGATCTCTTTGCCGGTTCTGGAGCCATGGGGATTGAGGCCCTCAGTCGCGGTGCTTCCGCAGCTGTCTTGGTTGATAGCAATGAACGCTGCGTACGTTGTATTCATGAGAATCTCCGGATGGCTGGAGTCTCGGCCAGCGTTCAAACCATGGACGCCTACCGGTTTCTGGATCTGCATGCGCATCCAGAGAGTTTCGATATTATTTTTGCTGATCCGCCGTACTCCAAGAAACCGGAGGACGTGAAGCATGCGGAGGCCTTGGCGGCCTCTCTCAAATTGGCGGCGGCACTCAAGCCCGGCGGATTATTTGTCTTGGAAAAACAGGCCGCTGGTACGCTTGATGAAAGTGTTTTCGAAGTTCTAAAATCCAAGCGCTATGGCGGCAGCGAAATCCTTTACTTGGCCAAGAAATGATTCGCGTCGTTCGTTTTTTTTATAACCTGCTTTTCCCGATTGTACTCTTGCTTTTGCTGCCGGGATTTCTGATTCGAATGACTCGGCGAGGGAATTACAGGCATAAATTCGGGCAGCGTTTTGGGATCTATTCAGCGGGTGTTCGCGAAAAAATTGCGGGTACGAATCGGGTGTGGGTTCATGCCGTGAGCGTCGGTGAAGTGAATATCGCGCTGAAGCTGATCCAATCGATGCGCGAGGCTGATCCTGAGCTTGCATTTGTTCTCTCGACCACCACCTCGACCGGCTTCAAACTTGCTGTCAGTCGAAAATCAGCTTGGTTGGAACCGATTTATAATCCGCTCGATTTTTACCCTGTCGCCCGCCGGGTCGTCAGATTGATCCGTCCGCGCTGTCTCATTCTGGTGGAAGCGGAAATTTGGCCAAATATTCTTTGGGAGGTTCGCCGGATGGGCGCCAAGGCGGCGCTCGTTAATGCCAGACTCTCTCCGCGTTCGGAAAAACGCTACCGCGCGGCGCGCTGGATCACAGCCCCGGTTTTCAATCAGCTCCATCTCCTCTGTCTTCAAGAAGCCCGTGATACAGATCGCTGGAAATCTCTTGGCCTCGATCCCGCCAAACTTGTCCTCACGGGTAGTATTAAATTTGACGATAGCGCTACCGCGCCCCGGCCTGCACGTGATTTTCGTCCCGTTCTGGAAGGGATCGGAATTCCGAAGGGCGCTCCCGTTCTTCTTGGTGGTAGTACATTTGAGGGCGAGGAGTTGATTTTAGCGGAGGTCTACAAGGAGCTTCGGAAATCTTACCCCGATTTGTTTCTCATTCTTGTTCCACGTCACCATGAACGTGCGGATGCAGTGGCTCGCCAACTCGAAATGACAGGTCTTACGGTCATGCGGCGTAAAAATTCCTTGCCCGAGGGGCGTCCTGACGTGCTGCTGGTTGATACCACAGGCGAACTGGCTGGATGGTATTTCTGTGCTACGGTGGTTTTCGTTGGAAAAAGTCTCCGCGCTAAGGGGGGGCAGAATCCTGCGGAACCCATTACAGCTGGGGTGCCTGTGATTTTCGGCCCACATATGCAGAACTTCTCGACGCTCAATCGGTCTTTTCTTCAAGTGGATGGCGCCATGGAGGTGAATAATGCAAATGAAATCCACTATGCTGTGAGTGCCCTTCTCGCAAGCCCCGATCGCCGTGCTGCCATGGTT
>CAMBAQ010000089.1 GCA_945863785.1 Chthoniobacter flavus | reverse complement strand
CGGTGAGATTTTGGGCTCCGTTTTCGTTTCAATAGGAGATGTGCTACCTGTTGCAAGAAGCTTTCGAAGATTTTGAATTTCTTGCTTAAGGGAGTCATTCTCAGCTTTGAGTTGAGCATTAACTTTCTGAAGTTCAGGCGGATCAGATTGAGAGTGGAGCGTTAAAGTCCAACAAAAAATGAACAATATAAGCGATGGTATTAATGCAGTGGTTTTTTTCATTTTGGTTTTTTGGTTTTCTAATTTTCCAGTTTGGAAATCTGTGAATTCTGTCTTAAAAAGTTGGTTTTCGATGTCGCCATACAGCGTTTCAATTAGGTTTTTTAGTTCGTGCGATTCACTTGAATAGGGAGCGAAATCTTGGATAGACCGGCAGCTTCTGGGGAAGATGGACCGCTGGCCGCGGGCCGATTTTTTGTGGAGTCACAAGCCGATTTGCAGGCCGACTGAGAAGACGTGAGAGGGAAACGCAGGAACCCCAAATGATGACTAATAGAACCAGTACAAAACGAGTGATTCGCAGCAAATTCTCCTAAAGAGTTTCGGAATATTCTACTCCTTAAAAAAAATTCTGGTATGCGCTGAGAGAAAGTCAAAAGCCTGTAAAGTCGCGTAAATGCTTGCTCTACGAGCGAAGGGATTTCGAGAGAGCTTGTTGACATGAATGAACTTTGCGGCTAGTTCTAGGAAATCTCTACCCCCGCAATGTTACGTTTAAGTCATAATTGGGGCAGGCAGTTCAGGGATCGGCCATAGTCAAGCTCAGCAAAATAATTAGCTTAATTAGTCAGCCGTAGTAGACGGTTGGGCGGCGAAAATCCGAGTGGTAATGGCCCTTTTTGGCTAGGAACAAGCGCATTAAAAAACGGCCTTAAACTGAGGCTCAGGTTTAAGGGCTGTTCAGAGGGTGCAATGCGGAAAGCGGTGAAAGCTGAGGATTAAAAACCTCGCGTCTATGCAGGCAGCCCCTCTTCTGAATTCGGGTTTACACGACCCGGAGGATCTGAGCGGCGGGCGATTTGATTTTCCCGCCGGCATGGGAGCCAAGCAACTGCTTGCCCACAGGCGATTCAGGCGTGACAACGGTCACAGGGGTTCCCGCGTAGGTGACCTCCGTTCCCCCAGCAACTGGCGCTAGAAAAAACCACTCGGTCGCATGTGCGAACTGGATTTCTATTAGCGCCCCTAAATCAATCGGATCGTTGTCAGCAAAAGCATGGAGCTGCATTTTTTCGATCAAAGTGATCGCTTGCGAAGCCGATTCCGCTTGTTTCGCAAGGCCGTCGGCGAGGTAATTTTCCTCGATGGAAAGGGTGTCATATTTTCCTTCGGCGCGGCTTTCCGAGTTGTTGCCCTGCTCGCGGGTTTTCTTCGAAACACGCAGACGGTTTTCAAAATCTGCACGCAGGGATCGCAGGACTGCATCAAGGATTTCCGATTTATTCATGGGCGCGGTCATCCGGCGGCCGAATCTAAGCGGTGGAAAAGTCCGTTTTTCCTAAGCGATAGCACGGTTGAGGGCACTGACGATCGCATGGATCGAAGCGAGCTCGATGTTCGTATCACTGCCGACACCGTAAAAGGTCCGGCCAGTAGGAACTTTGATTTGGATATAGCTGATCGCACGCGCTCCGGCCCCAGCCCCCAGCGAATGCTCGGAGTAATTTAGAATCTCGATCGCAGGTAAGCTTGTGCCTGCGAGCGCTTGGACAAAGGCGTCGATCGGGCCGTTTCCAGAACCTCGGATGGTAACTGGCGATCCTTGAAGGCGAAGGTCGGCTTCGCAAGTGATCAAGTCGCTGCGATCGATCGCGCGGAAGGCTTCCAAGGCAACGTTGCCGTCGCGGATGAGAAAGGACTCTAAGAAAAGCTCGTGAACATCTTGAGCTGTGAGTTCCGTGCCTTTTTGATCAGAGAGGTCATTGACGAGGCGGCCGAGTTCCTTTTGAAGAAGCTTTGGCAGCTGGTAGCCGAATTCTTTTTCCAAAACATAGGCGACACCGCCCTTGCCGGATTGAGAATTGATGCGGATGATGGCCTTGTAGCTGCGGCCGATGTCCGCGGGGTCGATCGGGATATAAAGGACATCCCAAGGTTTTTGTGCGCTCTGGTATTCCCATGATTTTTTAATGGCATCTTGGTGCGAGCCGCTGAAAGCCGTGAATGCAAGGTCGCCGGCGTAGGGATGTCGTGGATGAACCTCCATGCGGGTGCAACGCTCGTAAACTTCGCGGATAGCGTTGATGCGGCTGAGATCGAGCCCAGGATGAATGCCGTGGGTGTAGAGATTCAGAGCGACGGTGACGATATCGAGGTTGCCAGTCCTTTCTCCAACGCCGAAGAGAGTTCCCTCCACGCGATCGGCTCCCGCGAGAAGACCGAGTTCTGTTGCGGCAGTTCCGGTGCCTCGGTCGTTGTGAGTGTGTAGCGAAAGGGTCGTCAGTGTGCGGCGCGTGAGGTGGGTGGACATCCACTCGATTTGGTCGGCATGGATATTCGGCGTTGCGTATTCGACAGTGGCCGGGAGATTGAGGATGATTTTATTATCCGGCGTTGGCTGCCAAGCATCGGTCACCGCTTCACAAATCTCGAGGGCGAATTCGAGTTCTGTACTCGTAAAGCTCTCGGGCGAATATTCCAAGCGGATACGAGATCCGCCAACCAAGAGCGGTTGCATCGCTTTTTTGAGAAAGGTGACGGCATGCGTCGCGATGTGAATGATATCCGACCGACTCGCTTGGAAGACGTATTCCCTCTGACGCGGTGAAGTCGAGTTGTAGAGATGGAAAATGATGTTCTTCGCGCCTGTCAGGGCTTCCAACGAGCGAAGGATGAGATCCTCGCGGCATTGGCAGAGGATTTGAATCGAGACATCGTCTGGGATCCGGTTCTCCTCGATGAGACGACGGCAAAAATCAAATTCGATCTGAGAGGCCGAAGGAAAACCGATTTCGATTTCTTTGAATCCGATACCGACAAGCATGTCGAAGTATTCGATTTTTTCCTCCACGCTCATCGGCTGAGCGAGCGCCTGATTGCCGTCGCGCAAATCCACGCTACACCAGATCGGAGCGGCGGAAAGGGTCCGGTCCGGCCACTGACGGCTCGGAAGATCAACCTTGGGAAGGGGTTGGTATTTGGTGACGGGCGGATTTTGCATCTGTAGAAAAATTAGCACCAGCGTGCCTGCGAGCCAAGTTTCTAAAAATAGAAACGTTGATGGAAAGAGGATTATATGTTTACGCGGCGAAGGCGGAGGGCGTTGGCCACGACCGAGACGGAGCTCAGACTCATCGCCGCTCCAGCGATCATGGGGCTAAGAAGAATCCCAAAAAACGGATAAAGAATCCCAGCGGCAATGGGAATCCCGAGTGCATTGTAGAGAAATGCAAAGAGAAGGTTCTGGCGAATGTTTCGCATCATGGCGCGGCCAAGTTTGATCGCTCGCACGATGCCGCGAAGATCGCCTTTGACGAGAGTGACGGCGGAACTTTCCATGGCGATGTCGGTGCCATTTCCCATGGCGATGCCGATGTCCGCCGCAGCTAAAGCGGGTGCATCATTAATCCCATCGCCGGCCATTCCGACCACGCAGTTGCGAGATTTGTAGGATTTTACCGCATCGAATTTACCAGAGGGAGTCACCTCCGCTCGGAAATCGACAATACCTAGACTCTTGGCGATAAAATCAGCTGTTCGTACGCTATCACCGGTCAACATCACCACCGTCACGCCGAGGGCGCGTAATTCCTCCAATGCCTGAGGGGTGGATTTTTTAATGCGGTCGGATACCGCCAATCCCCCCGCAGCGAATCCGTCCACCGCCATCAGAAGAAAGGTGGCTCCACGGGATTGAAAAGTTTCGGCCTTCTCGCGAAGTTCGGTCACGCCTTGGATGCCCATGGATTCGAAAAAAGCGGATGAGCCGATGTGGATGCGACGGCCTTCGATGAAGCCTTCGATTCCAGCGCCGGTGTGAGATTGAAAATCGCTGGGCGCAGTAACCGTGAGCCCGCGCGCGGTAGCCGCCGATATCACCGCGGCCGCGAGCGGATGTTCGCTGCCCGACTCGAGCGAGGCGGCAAGGCGAAGGAGTGAAGATTCATCGTGCCCTGGAAGTGCGAAGATCTCCGTCAGGGTTGGTTTTCCCTCCGTGAGAGTGCCGGTTTTGTCGATCGCCAAAAGGTTGAGTTTGGCGAGATTTTCGATTGCGCCTGCATGGCGGATCAAGACGCCATTCAGCGCGCCGCGGCCCACGCCGACGATCACCGACATTGGGGTAGCCAAACCCAAGGCACACGGACAGGCGATGATCAAAACGGCGACGGCATTGGTGAGCGCCAAGGCCAGGGCGGGTTCCGGTCCCCATGTGAGCCAAATAGAAAATGTGAGTAGCGATATCGTGACTACGGCTGGAACAAACCAAGAGACAACTTTGTCGGTGAGGGATTCAATGGGGGCTCGAGTTTGCTGAGCCTCGGCAACAAGTTCGACGATACGCGAGAGAGTGGTCGCCGCGCCGACACGTTCGGCCAGCATGACGAGTCCCCCAGTTGCGTTGATTGTGCCGCCGGTGACCTTGTCGCCTACGGATTTCTCGACCGGAACCGCCTCGCCAGTGAGCATGGACTCATTGACCGCGCTCCGACCCTCCGTAACCTTTCCGTCCACGGGGATTTTTTCACCTGGGCGAATACGTAGAAGGTCGCCAACGCGAATGAGATCGATCGAGACTTCCTCCTCGCCATTAATGGAGATTCGGCGGGCGGTTTTAGGTGTCAGAGCAATCAGGGATCGAATGGCGCTGCCGGTTTGGCGGCGGGCGCGAAGTTCCAGATACTGCCCTAATAGAACTAAGACGGTTATGACCGCTGCCGCTTCGAAATAAAGATCGAGCGGCCCATGGTGTCCGCTTCCCTTTGGAAAAAAGTGAGGAAAAAGCATGGCCGCTGCGCTGAAAAAATAAGCCGCTCCCACACCAAGGGAAACAAGCGTGAACATGTTCAAGCGTCTCTGACGCAGCGAACGCCAGCCCCGCTGGAAAAACGGCCACCCCGCCCAAAGCACGACGGGCGTGGAGAGCAGGAACTGTATCCATCGGGCGATTTCACCAGAAACCCATGCGCCGTGTCCCCATCCCGGTATCATGTGCGACATCGCCAAAACAAAAACGGGTATCGTCAATACAACGCTCAGCAGCAACCTGCGGGTGATGGATTGAATCTCTACGTCGCTGTCCTCTTCGTTGCCAATCGAGCGCGGATTCAACTCTAGCGCCATTCCGCATTGGGGGCAGTCGCCGGGGGCGTCGCTCTCGATGCCGGGACACATGGGGCAGAAATATTTTGATGCTGGCGGTTTGACCGCTGCGGAGGGCATTCCTCCACCGCAACAATGAGGGGTGACAGGCTCGCAACTCATCGGATTGGGAAAAAAGATTTCATGAGAATCAAAGTGCCATGAAGAATATCCGTCGCAGCTCTACGCGGAAGATCAACTTAGGAAATAAACCGCCCTCCCTTGCAGGATTCCTCTGCGAGTGTAAAATTCAAGCCATGAATCTAGGAATCAGCTGGGCGAAATTCTCCTGTATGTTCTTCCTCCTGCTGGCGATATCGGCGCAATTGTGTTTGGGTGCATCCATGAATGAAGATTACGCCGTTCTGGGAGGGGGCTGTTTTTGGTGCGTGGAGGCCGTTTATCAAGGACAACTGGGCATTAAATCCGTCACTAGCGGATATACCGCTGGCAAAAAACCCAATCCCACCTACGAGGAGGTTTGTTCTGGAACAAGCGGGCATGCTGAAGTAGTCCGTATCGCCTTTGATCCAACGGTGATCTCTTACGAGAAAATCATCGATCTCTTCTGGGATGCCCACGATCCCACGACGCTCAACCGGCAAGGAGCGGACCGCGGCACTCAATACCGGTCGATCATTGTGGCGCAGACCCCAGGGCAACTTGAAACAGCCAAAAAATCGCTCGCCCAAGCGCAGTCACGTTTCCGGTCTCCGATCGTCACCGAAGTCATTGAAGGAGCCGAATTTTTCCCTGCTGAGGCTTATCACCAAGACTTCTACGAGCGAAATCCGAACCATCCCTACAACCGTGCGGTGATCGCTCCCAAACTCGAAAAACTCAAGTCGGTCACCGGCAAAAACTGACGCCATTTTAGAGTCGGAGTGGGCTTGTGCAAATTGGGCCACTTGCGTGCGAGTCTGGGATGGGCTAGCTTATTCCTGAGCGGGGAAGGGCTGCAAAAATCTTTATTTTATGGCAAACGCAATGGTTATCGGAATCGGCGGTGTCGGCTCGGTCATTGGCCAGAAACTTCATAGCTATGATTGTTTCGATAAAATTGTGTTAGCAGATTTAGATCCGATTTTTGCCAACCAGCTTGCCGCGCATACGCCGAAGAGTCGCGTTATTGTGGGGCACGCGAATGCCATGGATGTGGACGCTCTTGCGGCCCTGATGAAGGAACATGCGATCACGGTGACTTGTAATGCCTGTGTTTGTAATACGAACTATGCCGTGCTCGAGGCCTGCTTGCGGGCGGGATCACACTACATTGATATGGCGGCGGATATTTATTCCGCCCCGGGAGTCAAAAAACCGGGAAAAAATTCCTACGAGGCCGAGATCGAAAGATTCAACCAACCCTTCCTAGATCGCGGTCTGGCCGGAATCCTCTGCATGGGCATGGATCCTGGGGCTGTGAATGTCTTTGCGCGTTGGGCGATGGACCGCCTTGATACGGCCTCAAGTATTCGGGTATTGGATGCCGATAACGCCGAGGTGCGCGGTTACAGGTTTGCCGTTCTTTTTTCACCTGAGACCTTTTTCGAAGAGCTTGGCGCACCACCGTACTATGTGAGCGATGGTCGCGTTGTGAGCGGGAAGCCGCTCGAGACCGAAGTCGAGTGGGTGCGGTTTCCCGATCCCATCGGATTGCAAAAAACCTATGCCGTCGCGCACGAGGAGGGAGTCAGCCTTGGGATTTACCCTCCGTTTGTGGATAAGGGCGTTCGCTATTCCGTCTTCAAATACAGCGTGCCGGACAAAGTGGTGAATATTTCCAAAACCTTGCAACTGCTGAACCTCGACACATGGAAAAAAGTGAAGGTGGACGGAGTGGAGGTGTCGCCCGTGCGTGTCGCAAGTGCGCATTTGCCAAAGCCCGCCCAGCTTGGAGCCACGGTCGAAGGCTATTCTTGCGTGGGTACGGAAGTGCGTGGAACGAAGGATCGCAAGCGCGTGGAATATTTCGTCTACTCGATGGATAGTCACCGCGACACTTACGAAAAATACGGCTACTCGCTCACGTTGGTGCAGACCGGCATTCCGCCCGCCATTACGGCGCGCCTCCTCGCAACGGGAAAAATTCCCGAGCGTGGGGTGATGATGCCGGTGGCGCTCGATCCGGAGGAACTCATGAACAGTTTTTCCCGAGAGGGCTTGCCTATCTTTGTGGAAAAACGTGAAGTCGAACGGATCTGAATTATGAAGCCATTTTATCTGGATGGATGCTGGGTGGAAACCACCACCTGTGAATCGGTTCACAACCCTTGGTCCGGCGAGAAGTTAGCTGAGATCTGTGTCGCCGGTGCTGGTGATGTCGAATCCGCCGTAGCCAGCTCCCATGCGGCCTTCCAGCAAACTCGGCGTCTCACGGCGGATGCGCGGGCATCC
>CAMBAQ010000088.1 GCA_945863785.1 Chthoniobacter flavus | reverse complement strand
ATTCATGCAATGGATGGGTAAAGAAAATGTCTACGGCATGCGCCTTTCCGATCCTCGCTTTGGTGACTTATCATGCTTTCATTTCTGCCAACCCTAAAATTTTAGACAAGGCGAACACCCTTGCAAAGAAGGAGTCCGGCGGACTTGTTTCCAAAGTGCTGGTTCCCAATTTATCAATCCAGAGTGATGGACGCTTTCGAGGCTCTGTGGTCACATTAGCATGCATTCCAGGCGGTCAGATCATGAGAAAAGCAGGGATTTCCAACGATGCACCGTTTACCAAAGAAAACATCAATTTTTTAGGAAGATATCTGCGGACTTATGATCCGATGCTTTACATGACAGGCCTCTGGGAAATGAATATCCCTACTCTTGAGGAAAACAACCATTTGGTAACCCCTCCTTTTTATTACTTATTCTCGAGAAACCTCTCGCGGCCCCACGATTTTCAGTCACGACACTGGACACTCTGCACCAAAGCAAATCCCAATCTCATGGCCGCTCTGGGCACAAGAATGATCGTTGCGGATCAACCGATCGAGGGTTCCAAAGTGCAGAAGGTTTATGAACAAACCAATCAAGACGGCATTCCGCTTTCGGTTTATGAATTAAGTAACCCCAATACGGGAAATTATTCGCCAACGAAACTTGTCCGATCGGACAAGGCCGAGGAAATCATCACCGAGATGGCAAAGGATGATTTTCCATTTAAAGAAACCGCCATTGTCGCCCACAAAGAAAAATTGCCTGAACTCACACCAGCCGAATACGGAGAGCTTTTTTATGATAGAGGAGGTTTTCGCGTCCGAGGGGCGAGTAAAGGGTGGTCCCTGCTCGTTTTGCCCGTTCAGTTTTCAAACTCGCTTAAAGTCACAGAAGCCCAAGGTGATTTTCCTTCGGATGTTAGGCTTGTGCGGGTCAATCTTCTTCAAACCGGAGTGCATTTTCAGGGAACGATCCACGCCAAAATTTCCCACCGTTTCGGTCCATTCCGAGGGATTTGGGGCCGCTTGAAGGACATTGAGGACTGGCAGAATTTGGGAATCAAGGAAGATGGGCGCGTGCCATATCCACCGAATTACCAGCCAAACGCTTTGGGCGGGTAGTTTGACTTAACCTGCACGGAAATAATCTCCTCGGGAGAAGTATTTTTCGAGCCAGACATACAGGCAGATAAAGAGGTAGCGGCTGCCCATTTCCTTGATCTTGAGCTTTGCGGTGCCGGTGCGGCGATTGCGCCAGGTTATGGGGATTGTGGTGAAGCTGAATCCGCGGATGATGGCTTTAAGCGGGAGTTCGACTGTGATGTTGAAATGTGGGGAGAGGATGGGGCGGACGCCGTCGATGACTTCGCGGCGGTAAGCTTTGAAGGCGTTCGTGGTGTCGTTGAGGCTGTGACGGAAGAGGAGCCTGACGAAAAGGTTTGCAACGCGGTTGAGGGCGAGCTTTAGGGGCGGGTAGTCGATCACGCCTCCGTGCTTAAGGAAGCGGCTGCCGAAAACACAGTCGTGCCCTTCGTTGAGCTTTTCCCAGTAGCGGACGACATCGCGGCAGTCGTCAGATTCGTCGGCCATCATGATGACGACGGCGTCGCCGGCCATTGAGTCTAGTCCGCACACGATGGCGCGGCCGAAGCCGTGGGGCCCGAGGTTTTTGACGGGGCGGAGGGTGGGGATTTTCGCGGATTCGGCCTGGAGGATTTGCCAAGTGGAATCGGTGGAGCCATCGTCCACCACGATGATTTCGTGGGAAACGCCACGAAGTGAAAGTTCCAGGTGCAGGTGCTGGATGGTGGATGCGATGCAGCCCTCCTCATCCCGCGCGGGTATTACGACCGAGAGGAGGGACAATGGACGAGGTCTATTCAAATCAGTATCACAGGTCGCCATAGATGCCTTTCAACAGGGAAAGCGCTTGGCTTCTGTTAGCGCTAAGTTATTCGCGAACATTTGTAATACAAAACACTTAAGGTAAAATTGCGCCCTGTCGCGGCCTGAGCTGCACGCTCCAAATCGTTGAACTCTGCCCGATTCAGTAGCCAGACAACAGCTGTCCAATAGCCGATGTAGCTTAGAAAAAGAAAAATTGCCCAAAGAACGATATCGGAATAGCTGGCGCTCATGTGGTGAAAACTCGGAAAAACGTTAATCTCGCGCGATTCGCGCTCGGAGGCAAGGCTATTTCAAGCAAAAAGAGATTTTTTAAACAGAACAAGATTGGAATCATTTCTCAAATTCTGTTAATCGATTTGCTTTGATCACCCTACGGGCAAGCTTCGCTTGTCGATCTCCGCTACGCTCCGGGTTTGTCAAAAAAGGAATTGGCAAAATCATGGATGGCAAAATCATTTTTAGCAGCAGTCGGGTGGAGTGCTCGCGCAGTGGATAGACTGACATGGCGCAGAGCCTCGCCATAACCCAAAAACGAGGCGAAAATCACAAGGCTCCAAAGAATACCGGGGAAAGACATGGGAAGTTTTAAGTCTTAAGCATTAAGTTTTAAGATTCGGAGTAGGCGGGTAACTAACCACGGGACACGGAGAGCACGGAGCGGAAAGGTTCACCTGTGGGCGCGGAGACGAGGAGGATTGGAAGGTAAAATTCTGGTGGTCAAATTTTGAAAGTTCGGGTGTGGATTGGATGAAGGGTAAATGGGGAACAGTTACTTATGATTCAAAGCCAAATTTTGTTTATTAACAACCTGCCAGCCTTCTGATTTTAGTTTTTCTGTCTCAAGTCGCAGTTGTTCAAAAATTTTATGGACGTTGTAGCCGTGCTCTTTCGCATGTTCATCCCGGGTTTTGCGGATTTCCTTTAAAATAGTATTTCCGTTCATAATTCAATCTCCATAAGTTCGGTAGGTGTCGCAATAACAGGACAGGTGAAGCCCATCTTTTGGCAGCATTCTTCAATTTTTCTGGTAGTATAGCGATTATTGATATGCTTGCAATTCCATGTAAGTAAAAAATCGATTCCATGCACTGTCGCAATGGCAATGTGAGCAGCATCATCCGCAGCGTTTGCCGGAACGACTTCTTCAAGCAAGCGAATCGTTAGTTCCTCAGATTCCCCAGTAGGACTCAAAAGAGGAACGCCGGAAAGAGCATCAACCCGCTTTTGAGACATTTCTGGATTCCCTTTGGACACCTCGCGCAAGACAACAGCAGAAACGAAAATCTCAAAACGACCTCGGTGCTCCTGGCACCATTCGACAGTTTGCTCTTGATCTGCGGCTAATCTTAAATCCCGGCTGGGCTTGGATACCAAATAGCTTGGAATAGTTGTCTCAAGGTAAAGCTTAGGCTTTGTAAGCATGGATTAAAAGTCAATAACTATCAAAATATTAAAGATTTGTTAATGTCGCCCGTAAATTCTCTGGATAGACCTTTGCGGCGGGCGGTTTGCGCTTTGGCATGGAGATGGCGTGAGGCAGCGTGGAGTTCGTTGGCGTTGAGTCCGTAAGAACCCGTGGAGCGCTCGAGGAGGAAGCGGGCGAAGTCGGTAACCTCGGCACGCTTCGCAGCCGGAAGTGCCTCGCAAAGTGTCACAATTTCCATGGTTTCGGAGCTCATGATTTAATTAGTCGCTGATTTTTATATAAAGGGCAAGGAAAATTCTCAAAAAATCTGCTGGAGAATTGAGAAGCATGGCTTTAGACAAGGCTCCACAGCAGGGGTGACGAGGGAGAGCGGGTATCGCAAGCCTTCGACATTGCGGACGGCGGTGTTTGTGGGTGGGGCGATTTTGGGCCGGAAGGGGCGGGATGTCGTGTTGAGGTTTTCTGAAAGTTGGGGTGGTCTCAAAAAGCACATCCCGTTGATCAAAGACACATTGAATTCCGGAAATCCAATCGCGCCGCTTTTGCCCAAGCCACCGGGTGAGCGAGAGATTTTGGATGCTCTGGCATGCGGGGGGTGCGCAATTTAGGAAAGATTCAAGGCAGCAATTTCAGTTCAATCGCCGGATTCGGGTTTAATAACATGATAGGAGGAAATGCCGCCTTCCAATAAACCTGGGTCGATTCTTTGGTCGAAAGTGATGAGTTTTCCTCGATTTTTGATCGCGAGAGCGAGTAGGTAGTAGTCTGTGAGATTTTTTGAACCGGGTAGTGTTGGAAATTTTCGCGAGTCGACGAGCGAAATGGTATCGTCCCAAAATTGGTGTCCAGATTGGCAGATAAATTCTTGCAGTAGTGTTCTGGCGGCACATGGGGAGCTTGGTCCTTTGGGATAATTGGGATGGCCAAGGATGCGGAGGAAGGCATTTTCCGTGAGCGGGCATGTCGCCCAGCCATCTTGCTTCTTTAGCGTGAAAAAAGTTTGAGCTTCGTCGTGGTGAACATGATCGGCATCCCCGAGAGCGATGAGAAAGTTGGCGTCAAAAAGGAACATGTGTTTTTAGGCGTCTTCGCTTTCCAGCATTTTGTAGACCATTTGGGAGGTGATTTTTACACCTCTTTTTTTCAGGTGCGGAGCATGGTATGCTGAATACTCTATCAAATCGGATTTTGGACTATCGGCGAGGGTCCGGTGTTGAATTTCCCTGCGAAGTGCTGCCTCAGTGAGTGCGCGGAGTGTGATTTTTCGCCTTGCCGCAATAGTTTTTGCCTCGATCATCAAATCATCGGGTAGTTCCAGCGTTGTTTTCATATGGGAGACAATATGGTTTTACGGGCAGGCGTCAATGGGAAGAATCATAGATGGCAAAATCATGGACAGCTAAAAATCATTTTTCGGGTGATTTGAGCGTGTAAGGAGTGGAAGGGTACTGGGCTATCTGATAGGTGAATAGGATAGGCTAAAGGTTTAAAATTTGGATGGCGGAGTGGGCTTTGTTCCATTCGATAATTTTTTTGTCCATAGTCATCAATGGGAGGCCGAGGGTCATGGCTGTGGCGACGATGAGACGGTCCGCCGGGTCGCCGTGGAATTCCGACAAGCGGGAACTTGCGATGCAAATGGCTGGGGAGAGCGGTTCGAGTTCGACGGGGCGCTTGAGATTTTCTGAAATCCAAGAAACGGAAAAACAAACTGCATATGGCTTGGCTGCTGAACAAAAAGAATGCATGCTAGTTGGCATTCGATAACTATTAATTCGTGAAAAAACTCGAAAAATGCCGAATCTGCGGCAATCCCAATCTGATAGCCGTTCTCTCTCTGGGAAATCAAGTGCTCACTGGGGTATTCCCACGCTCGCGTGAAGAAAAAATCACCTCGGGCCCGCTTGAGTTGGTCAAATGCCATGGTGTGGGAGCGTGTTCGCTTTTGCAGTTAGCTCATTCCTACGATTCCGCTGAAATGTATGGTGCAAATTACGGTTATCGCTCAGGCCTGAATCGTTCGATGGTCTCGCATCTGGGACTAAAGGTGCAGAGCCTTCTAGAGCGCTATCCTATTTCGATCGGCGATGTGGTCCTTGATATCGGCAGCAATGACGGCACGCTTCTCTCTCATTATCCAGAGGGAATTCTCCCATTCGGCATGGATCCAACAGCCTCGAAATTTCGTGAATACTACCAATCACGGATTGCGGTGATTCCGGATTTCTTTTCCTCGGAAAGCTTCCTTGCCGCTAGTGGAGGCAAAAAAGCACGTGTCGTCACCTCTATCGCGATGCTTTATGATTTGGAATCACCATTGGACTTCGTCCGCCAAGTAGCATCTGTCTTGGATAAGGATGGCGTCTGGCACTTCGAGCAAAGCTATATGCCTTCCATGATTCGGGTGAACGCATACGACACCATATGCCACGAGCACCTCGAATACTACGGCCTACGACAAATCCAATGGATGCTTGAGAGAGGCGGACTTAAAATCCTCGATGTCGAAATCAATGACATCAATGGCGGCAGCTTTGCTGTAACCGCTGCACTACAATCCTCTAAGTTGTCTGCAAGTGACTCGCAAATCCAAAAAATTCTTGAGGAAGAATCCATTTTTGAAAACCCAGAACCATACGAGCAATTCGCCAGACGCGTTTCCGCACACCGTGACGAGTTGTGTGAAAAAATTTCAGCCATCACGCGGGAAGGCTCTTCAATTCTCGGTTACGGAGCTTCCACAAAAGGCAATGTCATTCTGCAATATTGCGACTTCACGACGCGAGATATACCCGCAATCGCAGAGGTCAATCCTGACAAATTCGGCGCTTACACCCCAGGCACTCTCATCCCGATTATCAGCGAAAAAGATGCCCATGCTAAGAAACCGGATTACCTACTCGTCTTGCCTTGGCATTTCCGTAGCAATCTTGTGGAGCGCGAAGCAGACTATCTTCGTGAGGGTGGTAAAATGATCTTTCCGCTACCCTCGATCGAAATCGTCCGGGGATGAATCGTGCCCTTGTCATAGGCTCACGAGGACAGGATGGCGTTCTGCTCACCTCATTGCTGGTTGATCGTGGTTGGGAAGTCAGCGGGCTAGCCAGAGGCGATTTGGATGTTTGTCATTTTCCATCGGTCCAGGAGGTGCTTTCAAGCGGGTACGACCACGTCTATTACCTTGCCGCCTACCACCAGTCGTCTCAAGACTCAGCCCTCGCCTGCGAAAGAGAACTTTACGATAAAAGCACACAGGTCCATGTCGAAGGGTTGCTGAATTTTCTTGATGCCATCCGCTCTGTAGCCTCAACCACAAGAATATTCTATGCTGCCTCTTCGCTCGTTTTTGGCTCTCCGGACCAGGAGCTGCAAGACGAGGCCACGCCATTAAATCCTCTCTGCATCTACGGCATAACTAAATCAAACGGCATTCAACTCTGTCGCTATTTCCGCGAAAAATATGGAGTCTTCGCATCAGCTGGCATTCTCTTTAATCACGAGTCACCGCTTCGCCACCGGAAATTTGTGATTCCCAAAATCATTCACGGCGCCATCGCCATATCTCGTGGATCCACTCAAAAGCTCCAACTTGGCGATTTGTCAGCACGGGTCGATTGGGGTTACGCGATTGATTATGTAGATGCAATGCATCGAATTCTCTGTTTGGATTGCCCTGATGATTTTGTCGTTGCCAGCGGAGAAACACATTCCATTCAAGATGTCGTGGAAACTGTTTTTGCAGCTCTTGGCTTAAACTGGACTGAGCATATCGTTGAAACACCATCCCTACTCACAAGGCAAAGAACGGTTCTTCGCGGTGACAGTTCTAAACTAAGGCAACGCACTGGATGGGAGCCCACTGTGGACTTTCCAACCATGATTCTTCGCCTCCTTGATATTGCAAAAAATGCCTGACACCCTCCTCTTTGTCCCCACTTACAACGAGCGCGACAACGCCCCGCGCATGGCCCGTGAATTGGTCGCATTGGCGCTGGATGCCGATGTTCTTTTCGTAGATGACAACTCGCCGGACGGCACGGGAAAATTGCTCGAGGAACTGAAAAAAGAAATCCCCCGCCTCATCGTTCATCATAGATCCGGAAAACTCGGCATCGGCACAGCTCACTCCGAGGCGATCGCGTGGGCCTACTCGCAAAAATACAAAACCCTCGTCACGCTTGATTGCGACTTTACCCATTCCCCTGCGGACATCCCCTCCATGATCGGTGCGGCCCAAAATGCCGATATCGCCGTTGGTTCGCGCTGGGTGAACCGCGACAGCCTGCCTGGTTGGAACCTTTTCCGTCGTGCGATGACTTTTCTTGGGCATGGCCTGACCAAGTTCATCCTCGGCATACCTCAAGACGCGAGCGGGGCGTTTCGGGTTTACAGGCTGGACCGCATTCCTGCCGACATTTTTTGTTTAGTCAAATCCAAGAGTTACTCCTTCTTTTTTGAAAGCATGTTTGTTTTCAA
>CAMBAQ010000087.1 GCA_945863785.1 Chthoniobacter flavus | reverse complement strand
CCCTGAACCCGAGAGGTTCAGGAGCCTGCTCAAAAACCAACTCAGTTCAGATTTCCGCTCAGCGGGGTGAATTCAAAGCCGAGATCTTTGATGCCGTTGACTGTTTCGACGAGGTAGGCGGGATCAATATACCAGTGGAAGTAAAAGCCCGCCCAGCCATCGCGGACGACTTTGAGCGCCTTGGCACGTTGGATGAGGTCCTTCGGAAGCGTCGGGGCCTGCAAGTCATACCAACCCCACGGATCGATGTAGCCGATGGTTTCTGGGATGCGTTTGAGTCCGTAGGTATCACGATAAATGCAGGAGGCGTTTAATTCCGTCGCCTGCATGTTGCCTGCGCCATCGGGGAAATAAAAAATCGCACGGTCGCAAGCGAAAGGGAAAAGACTGCCGAATACTTTGTAATCCACTGCCGAGGCGAGGTAATGAGGGGTGAGCCAACCCACGGGATCGAAGCCCGCGTTTTTCAACAGATTGCTGCCACGTGTGACGCGGTCACGCGCCCAACTCTCGGAATCGCCAGGAGCAGCCCCAATGAGCGTGAGCGATCCGTAGGCGTCCGCTTTCACACGATAAAACTCGTAGTCTTCGGCGCTGACTCCGCTGTAGGGATTTTGCACACCATCCATCTGGTGGGTTGTGCCGTGTTGCAAGATTTGTCCGCCAGCCTGCGTCCAGAGCTTCATTTCTGTAGTGAATGCGGTGCCCGCGGCGACGCTGATCACATCGCTTTTGCCTTTATTATAAACTCCCGCCCAGTCGCGATATTCGGGAATCATCGCGATGGTGAATGGCACTTTGAGGGAGGCGAGGGTTTTCCTCATGTTACCAAGAGTGGCGAGGTCGGAATCCGGCCCGATATCTTCCACTCGAAAATAGGCGCGGTGGTTTTCCTTATGATCAATTCCGAGCATATCGTGCAGGAGATCTTCGAACGCCAGCGAGCGGTTCTCAAAGCTGGTCGAAACAATCGGCATATCGGCGACGAACCAAAAATTTCCGCTCTGGGTGATGTAGGGCCACTCGGTGCCACTCGCATCCAGACATTTCGCGCGAACGGCGACTTTGCTTGGGTCGGTGACAACGAGACGCGTTATGCCCGGATCGAAGAGTTCTTTTTGAAGTTCGGTATCCTTGTAGATGACTTTCGGATGGTTTTCGCCCGAGTAGTAGGCGACCTGAATCCCATAGCGCTGGTTAAAATCCTGCCTCCACGCACAGGTGGCCATGTCCCAAGCGTAGCACCAGAGGTTGACGCCCATCCACACGAACGGCTTCGTGTTCGCATCCATGTCCACCGTCATGGAACCCGGCATCGGCTGGGATCGCCAGACCGACCCGAGATAAAATGTGGCATCATTCGCGGCTAGGTCTCCGCTGGAGTAATCGGCGAGCGCTTTGCGGGTCACCTTCGCATCAAAGTGCCCGAGCAGATTCTCCAGCTTGAGAGAATAAATGGAGCCAAGCCAACCGTAAGGCGCATCGTTATCATAGAGGATGAGGATCGATGGTCCCGCCAACGCCGATTGGGTTTGCGCTTTAGCAGAGGGCATCAGTGAGCCGAATGTGAAAAGCAGCGCGGTGATGCAGCACAGCAATGCCGCGATTGATATCGCCCGTTTTTTTGTGGAGTAGCTTACCGTATTTTTCATGCGGCAAGCTCGGGGGTGAGGGCTTTGACTTCAATGAGGCGATGACCTCCCCCCGTTTGCACTGAGCTTTTCGTTATCAGAAGCGCTGGTTAAGCCTTGGCGACGCCTTGCTGAGAAAGGGCGAGGACTTCGGCGAGTGCCATGGCTTTTCCGTAGAAATACCCTTGGGCAGAGCCAGCAGTTCCGATTTGATTTGAATGGTCTCTGTCTGCATTACACCGTATTGCATGCCGGAATATACCGGAATGCCCAGCGGAAAAAGCTCGGCCATGTCGTTTTCAGAAATGTTCCGGACGCCTCGCGGAACCATACCTGATGCTCGTTGCCTTCGTCGGAGGAGAAACTGAGGGGCAACGTTCATTTTCTTTCATTCGCGACGCTTCCCCACTCTTTTTAGCTTTCCCCGACCGGTGGGCAGTTACTATAGAAGACGTGGCGGTTGCCATGGACGTTGTCGATGCCCTTTGCATGGAGACCTAGCGTTTCAAAGTTATAGCTTACTGAAGTTCGATCTCTGTCACTCGAACGACGAAGTTTGTGCCGTAGGGATAGTCTGTGAAATCGATGGCGGGGAGTCCGTCCTGCGGGTTGTGCGTGAATCTCAATTCTTCTTGATCATCCATCCAGCATCTGTACGCCCGAGACGTTCACGTGCCCCCTTTTCGCGAATCGAGAAAATGCGGTTCCCATTAAGCCGAACAGAGAGGATTGGCCTCATGAGAGTAGCGCAAAAAGCAAAAATCGACTTTGCTCGGTTTCGGTGACTCATGGTTTAATCAGAATTTATGTCCGGCGAACAAAGCCCCATTTTAACTCCCAAGTATTCTGAAATGCTTGAAGAACACCTGCACGACTTCAGCTCGAGAAATATTGCGGACGGGCAATTTCTTTATCATAGCGGGGCTGTCGGAAGTCCCACATGGAATGAGTCCGAAAACGAGATTAGGTCAGATGTTTTTGATCTAAAGAAATACACCGTTACCATCAATGTTGACGACTTTTTGGCATTGGGGGAGTGCACATGCAAGCATCGTGTGGATTGCCGTCATGTCGCTGCGGTGATCTTTAAGACGCGAGAAATGAGTCGTGCGCAAACGAAAGCTCCCCACTCCACTAACAAACTCCCACCTGCAAGCGAAGGTTCCCTCCTTGAGTTGATTTCGTTGAAAACTGGAAAAACCCTTCCAAAAAATGCGCTGAGGTTTTTGAAATCAGCTGAGTCTTGGTGGAAAACGAAAAAGAGGAAAATCGTTTTTAACGATTTTAATAGTGCCCTTGGACTATCCTCTATTTGGAGATACGATGAACTCGTTGTTTATCCTGAGGAATACCCTCCGCAGTCCGCTTCGGAGTTTTTGGCCTACCTTGCCGAATTAGCCCGCAATGTTGATCTCGAGATGCCTTATCCTATCAATGATATGGTCGATCAGGAACTGAAAGCCCGATTGATGGCCCAGTGGGATAGGCTCAAGGAAACGCATAGGTGGCTTGAGTCCTTAAGGTCTTGGAAGGATGCGGAGGACTCCGTGGCAGTGATCCCGCCGGAGCTTCGTTTCAAGCTCACAGAAAACGGCACGTTGATTGAAATTCGGCATCCGGGCGAGTTGGAGTTCTCTCCGCTTATTCAAAAAAAACTGAAGTCCCTTGTTGTGAGAAACGGTTATGGTGAACCGCCCTTCGAGCTCAGTCCGGGATCTCACATTGTGCTTCGCTCGCTGGTGGATAAATACGGAGAAATCCATGGCGTGCAAGTGACCGAAATGTCCGCTTCGTTCACTAAAAGCCTTAGTCAGCTTGCAAGTAGTGAGGAAATGTTTCACGCGCACGTTGTCGGAAGGGATGGCGGACGGGTAGAGTTTTCCAATCAGCGGCTTGTTTGGGATCTCTCTAGTCATGAAGGTTCCGATGACTGTTACGAGCTGACTCTTCGGGCTGAAAGTGGTGAAATACCACCTTCTCCCCTTGCTGTTCTGCCCGGCAAACCTCTCCGCTACATCACCTGTGATCGTGTCTACTCGCTGGATTACTGGCCGTTTGGAAATACGGCGGTCTCCTGGCCGCAGCGCATTCCCGTTAAGGCGCTGGAATCCCGTGAGGGAATTAATGCCCTTGCAAAGCTGAAGTTGCCCCCGCCGAAGCATCTTGCGGAAAAAGTTCAGATTATTGCTGGCGATATCGTCGTTCGCTGCCGCGTTTTTCAATACGAGAGTGTGGCTTCGGATTACCTCCAGATTAGTGCAAAGACGACATTCAGTGATTATGAGGCTCCACTTCTCTGGGATGGTGAAAATTGGGTAAATACCCGCTCCTCATTCATAAAAAAAATTCCATCACCCGACACGTTTATTCAGATCGAGAAATCCGCGATGCCGGCAACAACGGCTTGGCTTCGCCAGATGACCAAGAAGTCAGCTGCATTCGACTACTCAGAAATCTGGCTTGAACAGCGCATTCAAGGCAAAGAATGGCCGGAGCATTTTATTTCCTGGCTCGATCAGCGTCCGGAAGGGTGTGTGGTCGAACTCGATTCCGATCTGGCCAGCCTGCGGGATGGTAGCGTGGCAGGGTATGTGCAACTTCATATTGAGGATAGCTCTGCCGAGATTGACTGGTTTGATTTGAGTGTCGCATTGAGTGTGGACGACACCACGCTCACCCAAGAGGAGATCAATCTCCTACTTAAAGCCAAAGGAAAATGGGTCCGCATCAAGGGGAAAGGTTGGAGAAAACTGGATTTCCAACTCTCGGAAGAGCAAATCAAGGAACTCGCCGATCTCGGGCTCGCTGTGGATGATTTCAGTCACGAAAAGCAACGACTTCATGCGTTGCAACTCGGATCCCTCACCAAGAAAAACACCTCATTGCTCGGCGCCGATCGCGTGATGCAAATCCAACGCCGCATCGAGGATATTCAGACCCGAGTCACGCCGCCTGCACCTGACGCTATCACAGCCACACTTCGCCCTTATCAACTCGAGGGATTCCACTTTCTTGCCTATCTGACAGCCAACAGCTTTGGCGGCGTGCTCGCGGATGATATGGGGCTTGGGAAAACGCTTCAAACACTGGCTTGGATTGCCTGGTTGAGAAAGGACAAGAATATCACTGAACCCATGTTGGTCGTTTGTCCAAAATCGGTTCAAGACAACTGGCAAGCCGAGTGTTTAAAGTTCTTTCCAGACCTCAATGTCGAGGTTTGGAGTCGGTCCAACGCTGATTCCAAGAAGGTGAAGACTGAGGCCGATCTTCTCGTCATCAACTATGCCCAGCTTCGCAATAATGAAGAATTGCTGCGCTCTAGCAAATGGGGAGCCGTGATTTTAGATGAAGCCCAAGCTATCAAAAATCCCAGCTCGCAAAATGCCAAAGCCGCCTGCTCTCTGGCAGCCCGACATCGACTGGCTCTTACTGGAACTCCGATTGAAAACCGACTGCTGGATTTATGGTCTATCTTCGCATTTGCCATGCCGGGGGTTCTTGGGAAACGTGCCAGCTTTGTGAAGAATTTCGATGGCAAGGAGGATCTCTTTGCGCGTCGCCGTCTCTCAGCACGCACGCGTCCATTTTTACTTCGCCGAACAAAAAATGAAGTCGCCCGCGATCTCCCAGACCGCGTCGAGGAAGACATCATTGTTGATTTTGAAGGAACGCAATCCACGCTTTACAATGCTGAACTCAAGCGAGCCCGCGCTCAGTTGCTGAAGGTGCAAACCAACAAGCAACTCGACAAGCTAAGATTCAACATCCTCACCAGCCTCCTCCGCCTTCGCCAGATTTGCTGTCACCCACGCCTTCTGGGGCTCGAGTCGTCATCCAAAAAGACAAAGCAAGCGACCGCTGAGGAAAGCGCTAAGGTTTCTGCTCTCATGGAGTTGTTGGAGCCTCTGATGGAGGAGGGGCAGAAGGTGCTCGTGTTCTCCCAATTCCTCGAAATGCTCGAAATCATCCGGGAGGAAATAACCCAACGAGAATGGCCCTCCTTCATGCTTACTGGGCAAACCGAGGATCGCGGGAAACTTGTGGATTCCTTCCAGAAACACGAAGGCGCCGGCATTTTCCTGATCAGTCTCAAAGCCGGCGGTGCAGGACTCAATCTAACCGCTGCGAGTTACGTGGTTCTCTTTGACCCTTGGTGGAACCCAGCCGTCGAGGCGCAGGCCATCGACCGCACGCACCGGATTGGGCAAAAGCAAACTGTCTTCGCTTACCGCCTCCTCATCAAAAACACGATTGAGGAAAAAATCCGTACCCTTCAGAAACACAAAGGGAATATCGCGAATGACATTCTTGGTGAGGAAAACTTCGCCAAGGCACTCACGATCGCTGATTTTCAATTCCTTCTTGGCGACGAAATGGACGAATAGTTTTTGGGGGAGTAAATCGGCGGAAAATACTCGCGTGCGCTTCCATCCACTCCCCACTGCACAAGAACCTATCGGTGTCAAATTACAGGAGTTCGATCTCGGCTACGCGAACGACGAGGTTCGTGCCGTAGGGATAGCCTGTGAAATCGATGGCGGCGAGACCGTCCTGCTGGTTGTGGGTGAATTTCAACTCCTCTTGATTATCCATCCAGCGAGCACTTCGGATCGGGCGATCGAGCCCCTTGATCGGGCGTGGGCCTGTGCCGCCGAGGCTGACTGTGACGTTGCCGTGTCCGCTGATGGCGAGATCGAAAACGAAGTAATAAAGTTTTCCATTGGCTTCCAGAATGAAGTCTCGGCCTTGGCAGGCAAAGGGGGTTGGTTTTCCCTCGTAAATCGGATCGCTGTATCTTGCGACCCATTCCCCGGCGCGGCGAAGTGCTGCTGTCTCGTAATCCGGAATGCGCCCCGTGGCGGTGGGGCCGACGTTCAGGAGATAATTGGCGCCGGCACGGCGGCAGTGGGCGAGGTTCTGGATGATATCGCTGGGGGATTTGTAAGCGAAGTCGGAGCTTCCAATGCCCCAATGGGCGTTCATCGTTTGGCACATTTCACCGGACATATATTTTGGCCAACCCTCACGATTCATGGGGTGGGGGAGGGATTGCTCGAAGGTGACGCTATCAATCTCGGGGTGTCCCAGTTGGCCCTCACTACCGATACCAGTGTTGTTGATGATCATGGTATCGGGTTGGTGAGAGCGGATCATTTTGTAGAGCCGATCTTCCTTCCAATCCGCCTTCCGAGACCAGTTCCCATCAAACCAAAGTCCCCCGATCTCGCCGTAGTGCTTGCAGAGGATCTCCACGGAGGCGTGAAGATAGTCCAGATACTCGTCGAACTTCGTTTGGTCGCAGGTGTCGCTTTGCCAACTCCAGTCGAGGGTGGCGTGGTAAAAGAAGGGGACAATACCCTCCGCCCGGCATCCCGAGACGAATTCCGCGACAAGATCGCGGCCAGCAGGCGTGTGGAGGGCGTCGTGCTTGGATAGACCACGGGTATCGTAGAGACTGAAACCCTCATGGTGACGCGTGGTAAGAACGATATACTTCATGCCAGACTCGCGCGCGAGTCGTGCGATAGATCGCGCGTCAAAATCCTCCGCCGTGAATGTCTTTTCCAGCTCGTTGTACTGATCAAACGGGATTTTTTCCAAGTTTTGAATCCATTCTCCTTTGCCTAGTTGAGAATAGAGCCCCCAATGGATGAACATCCCGTAGGCGAGGGATTCGAAGCGAGCGATGCGTGGCAGTGGCGTTGGGATCAGCATGTTTTTACGTGGAGTCCGCATCTAGAGGTTGAGTCCCAAGGAAACGGATGATTCTCAAGGCTTAGCTTTTTGAAATAAAAAGAAGAAGTCGCAATTTGGGTGTGTAGCACTAGCAGCGTCCTAGAATGGCTGCTGCATATTGATCTTTGTAGCCCTCTAATCGCAACGCGGATCGTTTAACTAGAAAAACAAAAAACCGGCAGTACGAAACTGCCGGCTTTTGTTTTTTTTGGTGGGAAAGGCTTAGGATTTCTGCTCGAGGATAGCGGCCTTGACCTGCTCTGGAACCTGCTCGAAGTGCGATGGCTCCATGGAGTAGGAAGAGCGTCCCTTGGAAAGAGAGCGGATAGCTGTTGCATATCCGAACATTTCCGAAAGAGGAGCTTCCGCATTGACTGTCGAAAGATTGCCCTTGGTTTCAATGCCCATGATGCGAGCGCGGCGGCGATTCAAGTCACCCATGATGTCACCTTGGAATTCATCTGGAGTGATGTTTTCGACCTTCATGATTGGCTCTAGCAGGATCGGTTTGGCTTTTTTCATCGC
>CAMBAQ010000086.1 GCA_945863785.1 Chthoniobacter flavus | reverse complement strand
CGAGAATGTGACCGCTTGCCTGCTTGTCGAAGCTCATTCCCCGCGGTGGCGTTCGGCCATTCCCGCTCTTCGGTCACTCAAGCCCTCATCGATTTCTATACTTGCTGCGGATAGTCCTTTTGCTCAAGCCCGCCGCGCATTTTCGAGTTCGGCCGAGCAAGAATGCCCGCTTGAGGAAATGCGGGAAGTCCTCAGTGAGATCACCCCTGAGATCGACTTACGCCGCGTGCAGTCGAATACCGGATTTATTCTCTGCGACATTATTCAGGATGCCGTGCCGGATTTCATTATGGTGGAGTCCGAGTGGAAAAATGGCCAACGCGTCCTGCCTCCCTATCTGGGATGGTTGGAGCAAGTCATACCTAGTCGATTGTTTGTATTCGGAAAGTCTCCTAGCGAGGTCTCGCTTATAGAGACGACACAACAAAAGTAAGTCCGTTGGTTGTCGATTGCGAGCGAGTCCCAGCGATACACGAGCGCGTTTTACTTTTTCTCACTTTTCATGACTGTATCCGGCCTCATCGAGCGAGTCACTTATCACAATGAGGAGACTGGCTATTGCGTGCTTCGGGTGAAGGCCAAGGAGCATCGTGATCTGGTGACCGTGGTTGGCAGTGTCCCATCGGTCAATGCCGGTGAGTGGATCACGGCTGATGGGGCCTGGGTGCAGGATAGGGATCATGGTATGCAACTCAAAGCCGAGTTCATCCAGTGCAGTGAGCCATCGTCTGACGAGGGGATTGAGAAATACTTGGGGAGTGGCCTTATCAAGGGCATCGGTCCGGTTTATGCCAAGAAGCTCGTGGGCAAATTTGGCGGAGATGTGTTCAAGATTATTGATCAATATTCTGCTCGATTGGAGGAGGTTCGCGGCATTGGTCGTGAGCGCCGCAAACTTATTAAATCGGCCTGGGCCGAACAAAAGATTGTTCGCGAGATCATGGTTTTCCTTCATTCGAACGGGGTGAGTACCAGTCGCGCCGTCCGGATTTACAAGACTTATGGCGAAGAGTCTGTGGATAAGGTGAGAGCCAATCCCTACCTTCTCGCACGGGATATCACGGGAATTGGATTTAAAACAGCGGATACCATCGCGGCGAAGATCGGCATCCCTGCAGACTCGATCATGCGTGCCAGTGCTGGTCTTCTGCACACCCTAGCAGAGGGATGTAATCAGGGGCACTGCGCCTTGCCTCGTGAGTTGCTTTTGGCCAATGCGCGTCAACTTCTCGAAATGGACGAAGGTATTCTCGATCGCGCATTGAAGGTCATGCTGGAAGAAGGCGATGTCGTCGAAGATCCCGTTACGGAACAGGATCTCATCTACCTGCCTCCCATGCGACAGGCGGAACACTCAATTGCCTCAGTGATGTCTGCGCTTTCTCGTAAAGCATCCACTTATCCGTCCATTGACACAGAAAAAGCATTAGCGTGGCTGCAACAAAAAGTTGGTCGCCAGCTTGCTCCATCACAATCTGAGGCTCTCTTGCGAGCCCTTGCCTTGCGCGTCATTATAATAACAGGCGGTCCCGGTGTGGGAAAAACCACGCTCATGCACTCGATCCTTTCGGTCCTTCAGGCCAAAAAAGTGAAATGCCTCCTGTGCGCTCCCACCGGTCGTGCTGCGAAGCGTCTGAGTGAAAGCACGGGGGTCGAAGCGAAGACGATTCATCGCCTTCTCGAGTATCAGGGGGGGCGCTTCACTAAAAATTCCTCCCATCCACTCGACTGCGATCTCATTGTCGCCGACGAAACCTCGATGGTGGATGCTCCTCTCATGGCCAAGCTACTTCAAGCACTCCCGGAGCGCGCCCACCTGATAATGGTTGGCGATGTTGACCAGCTTCCCAGCGTAGGCGCTGGCAGAGTGCTCGGGGATTTAATCGAGAGCGGCGTCGTGCCGGTCGTTCGCCTCACCGAGATTTTTCGTCAATCTTCGTCCAGCCGTATCATTGTCAATGCCCACCGCATCAATAACGGGGAAATGCCGGAAACGATCGCGGACTCCGACTTTTTCTTTATTGAGCGTGAGGAACCGGAGGAAATTACGCCAACCTTGCTTGATGTGGTAGCCGTGCGTCTTCCCCGTAAGCTGAGCATTGATGCCATTCGTGACATCCAAGTCCTTTGCCCAATGAATAGGGGATCCTTGGGTACTATACAATTGAACAAACATCTTCAGGAACGTTTGAATCCGGCTCGAAGTGGGGAACCCGAGGTGGAGAAATTCGGTTGGCACTTTCGCCCCCGCGATAAGGTCATTCAGACGCGGAATAACTACGATAAGGAAGTCTTCAATGGTGACATCGGTTTTGTGGAAGCCATCGACGTGATGGAACGAGAGATCCGCATCTCCTTCGACGGGCGTTGTGTTGTTTACGATTTTAATGAACTCGATGAGGTCTCGCTCGCCTATGCGATCACGATCCACAAGAGCCAGGGATCGGAGTTTCCCGTAGTGGTGATGCCTCTCGCGATGCAGCAGTTTCTCCTTCTTCAGCGCAATCTCATCTACACAGGCGTCACCCGGGGAAAGTCCATGGTCGTCCTCATTGGGCAAAAAAAAGCACTCGAAACGGCTGTTCGCAATAGGAAGTCAGTTCAGCGATTTTCGGCTCTGGTCCAGCGGTTGCGTTCTTTCTAGTAAAATCACCGCCGCGATCTGTTGCTTTACTTTATCGACAGATCGCCCCTCCTATGGAATGGGGTAGGGGATGCCTATCGACGCGATTCTTTTTGATTTGGATGACACCCTCATTGTGGATGAGGCTGTCTCCAAGGAAGCACTCCAATCCACAGCCCAACTTGCAGCGAAACTCGCCGGCGCTGAGACCGCGACTTTCCTTAGCGACTGTAAGCGTTTCGGATTCTCATTATGGAAAGAGGGACCGTGCTACGATTATGTTCGATCCATCGGCATCAGCTATCATGAGTGCCTGTGGGGGAAATTTGAAGGCGATAAGCCTGAATTGGTGAAGCTTCGTGAATGGGCACATCCATATAGAGTGAGTGTTTTCAGTGCTGTGCTTCGGTCTCAAAATATCACCGATGACGATACGGCTGAAAAACTCGCAGACCATTTCAGTCAATCCCGCCGCAAGCTCCAGCGCCTCATGCCGGATGCAGTGGAAACTCTCACGCGGCTTAAGGCTACTCATAAGATCGCGTTGCTGACCAACGGGGCACCGGACCTTCAAGGTGAAAAAATTGCGACCTCTGGGTTGGTTGGTTTTTTTGATGCGATCGCCATATCTGGGATACATGGCATCGGTAAACCTCGACCAGAAATCTTCGGCATCCTCCTTGACGAGCTCCAGGTAAAGCCAGATCGTGCCGTGATGGTTGGCAATAGCTTGGAGCGCGATATCGACGGTGCTCTCAACGCGAAACTCGCCGCTGCGATTTGGATTCAAGTTCCAGGCTCTGAGGAACTCGCCGATGTGAAGCCTCACTACGTTATCCGTGGCCTGCACGAGATTCCGGCCATTGTGTCTGCTCTGGCCTGATCAAGAGCTCTCAGTCTAGACCTGGCGAGAGGGGAGATGCTCGATGCAGTATTCCTTCCCGTCAGCAGTGACCCGGAATTCCGCGTCTGGATTTTTCTGCTCGGTGGCTCCGCAGGTTTCGCAGTGGTGCAGCGGTTCCGTTGTTGAGATCGAGGCCTTTTTGAACTTGGCTTGGCGATTTGTGTTTTTTCTGCCCGCTATGCGATCACGGAGGAATCCCGGACCGAAGAAAAGCAGGTAATTTCCAAGGCACATCACCACCATCATCTTGAGGGGTAGCACGCCGAATACCAAATAGCCGAGAGGGCCGATGAGGCTAAAGATGGCTACCCATTTGATCTTGACCGGCAGGATGAGAAAAAGGGAAATCTCAAAGTCCGGCATCAGTGTTGCCACGGCTAGGAAGAGTGACAAATTTAGAAAAAAGTTTCCACCTGAGGCTCCAAAGAAGAATGCCGAAGCGATGCAAAGTGCCATGCCGCTGAAGTAATACAGATTCAGTCGGAATGTACCCCAAGACGCTTCTAGCATGTCACCGATCCACCAAGTGAACATGAGGTAGAAAATGATCCAAAACATCCCGGTCGTTTCGGGGATGAAAATCCACGAGGCCAGTCGCCAAATCTCACCTTTTAGAACGGCCGAGTGGTCTAATTTCAAAGCTTCCACATAAGCGGGGTTGATCGTGAGCAGGATGAAGACGAGCGCATTCATCGCTACGACATATCGGATCAGCCCTTGAATAGCGTAGGGCTCAAGCCATTTTTCCAATCGATTAATCATGGTCATGTGTGGTATTCTGAACGGCCTGTTTTTTCGTCAGAGTGGCATCATAATTCAAGGCGGCTTCTTTTGCCCAAGCTGGAAAATCCTCGGCGACTGGTGCCGTGAACGAGACTCTCTCTCCGCTTTCGGGGTGAGTGAGGGTGAGCTTCCAAGCATGAAGGAAGTGTCGCTCATGAGATCCTCGGCGTCCATAAACTGGATCGCCCGTCACAGGTTGCCCAAGGTGTTTGAGGTGCACTCGGATCTGGTGGGTGCGCCCGGTTCGTGGACGGCATTCGACCAGAGCCTTGGCCTCATTGGAGGCGAGGACACGGTAGTGGGTGAGAGCTTCACGGCCCCGCTCATCAACGGCCATTTTCTGGCGGTGGACTTTGTGGCGACCGATAGCGACATCTATTTTGCCATGGGGCATGCGTGGAGTGCCGTCGACAAGTGCGAGATAAGCTTTTTCGACACCGCGCGAAGCGAATTCGTCGGCGATTAATCGATGAGCCTTCTCTGTCTTGGCTATAACGAGGCAACCGGATGTCTCTTTATCAAGTCGGTGGACGATCCCGGGTCGCTCGACTCCGCCGACGACAGCGATGCCCTCGCAATGGTGAAGGACCGCGTTGGCTACTGTGCCCTCATGATTTCCGGCGCCCGGATGGACGACCAACCCTGGAGGCTTATTGATCACAAGAATCGACTCATCTTCGAAGAGGATATCGAGCGAAATATCTTGAGCCAAAAGGGGAGATGGTTCGACTGCGGTAGGTGCGATCAGGACAACTTCATCGCCCGAACGCAGGGCTTGTGAAGGTTTGGCGGCCGCCCCATTAACCAAAACATGCTTTTCGCGAATAAAATCCTGTAAGCGTACACGGGAAAAATCGGAACACATCCGACCAAGAAAGCGATCCAGCCTTTCGTCGGCATCCTCGAACCCGACAGCAAATTTGACTATTGTATCCATAAAATGATTTGAATTGCACAGACTGGCGCATACAGATTATCTAGCAATTATTCATCTTACTCACCCATATGGGCTGGGTAAATACTTCTCCCAAAAATAGCGGACCCCTAAATGTGACACCTGACGATTCGTCTTATTCTGATCTACTCGTAGAATCCTGTCCGTCTTGCCAATCTTCTATCAATGTAACGGGAATTCCTCCCTGCACCGATGTGTGTTGTCCGGAGTGTGGGCAATCTTTCAAAGCCAGATCGCTCTTTAATCATTTCCGCGTTCTCGCGCTTCTCGGACAAGGCGGAATGGGCACCGTTTACTCCGCCGTCGATATCAATCTGGATCGTCCCGTTGCTCTCAAAGCCCTAAAAATCTCACTTCACGATAACCCTGTTGAATGCGAGAACCTCTCCCGCGAAGCTCGCACTACAGCACTCATCAATCATCCGCATGTGGTGAAGGTTTTCGATTTCGGTCAGGCCCAAGGGCAATTTTACCTCGCAATGGAGTTAATAAGCGGTGGATCGTTAGACGACCTCATCCAGGAAAGAAAAACAGTCTCGGAGGTTATGGTGCTGAAGTTGGGTATCCAGATCGCTCAAGGCCTCGATGCCGCTCTTGAAAAAGGTCTCATCCACCGCGATATCAAGCCTGCGAATATTTTGTGTTCTGATCCGCAGACATTCAAGTTGGTGGACTTTGGTCTCGCCACAGCCATGAATGATTCCCCAGTTTCTAGTGACGAAATCTGGGGCACGCCCTATTACATCGCTCCTGAGAAACTTGATGAAAAGCCAGAGGATTACCGAAGTGACATCTATAGTCTGGGCGGTACACTTTTTCACGCTCTCGCTGGTCGACCTCCGTATGATGCCAAGAGTCCCTCACTCGTCGCACTCAAACAGCTTAAAAGCCGCCCCGTGAGTCTTCAAAGCTTCGCTCCCTCAGTTTCCAACGAGACCGCCTATGTCATCAACCGCATGATGGCAAAGCTCCCGGATAAACGCTACTCCTCCTACCCTGAATTGATCGAACACCTTAACTTTGCACTGGAAAAAGCGATTCAGCGCGGGTCATCTCCGCAGGTCAAAAAAGAAATTCCGCAGCTTGAAGAAAAGACAAATCTCGATTGGATTGCGCTTCTTTTTCCTGCCCTAGTCATTCTCGGCATCCTTGCATTCGGCTACATTTATTTCTTCACGAAGCTGCTCGAAGTTAAAAACTAATCGCCAATTATCCGATCCAATTCCGCCACGCGGTCCCATGTGCAGCGTCGGCGCTGGTATTTTTTCCAAACAATGTCTCGCAGTTCGCGCCAGACAGAAAGCGGTACAGGCTTGATATCGGTCCATGTCGGATCACGTTTCTCCATGGTTGTCATGATGGTCCACCGCTGACCTAAGTGGTTCGCTCTGTAATATTTTTTTCCCTCGTCCGTGTTTTCCGACCATTCATGACTTTCCATTGATGATATGGTGACTGGCGGTTGACCTTGAATCAAGGGGCAATACGTTTTGCCATGCAGTCAAGTGCAAATCCCTATTCTCCGGACCTCAACTTGATTGAATCCGATAACGGCTTTTGAACTGAAAAAGTCGGGCGATGTTTGACCTCAAATAGCGCATCCGCCGTGAGCAAGACAACCCTTTCGTCCCAATATTGACCCTCCCACAAACACCGCTGCACGCAAAGTCGAGGCTTGCGATATCCGCTCTGCCTTGTCACTTGGGAAAGCAAGTTGTAGCTCAAAAGCACTGCAAGAAAGGATTCACAGGAATTCATTAAGGGTTTCTGATGTCACACAAAACATTGTATCCTTATGGAATTTTAAACAGGTGATTCTCTGTGCTCTTTGACTCGCTCCCCACGCTCGTATCACCCTGCAGGCCAACAGGATTGGCCTTCCTCAAAGGCTCCCAGCCTTCTCGGTTGTGTCCTTTGATTCACTGCGTTCACTCCTGCGGAGTTGCCTTCGGCAATCTGTCTCCCTTTGGTCGGTTGTGGTCAATTCTGCTGAATTCGCGTTTTAATCGATGGAGGTGTGCTGTCAAATCTGATTTTGGAACCCAATTTAGGTTACAAATTTGTTACAACACTTGAATTGTCGCAATGAGACTTGCGAGTAGAATTAAACATGTTTTCCACGAGTCTCTTACGCATCCTTAATGTTAAAAATTATATAATGTTGCACGCTGTGTGGACTTGGTCTAGGATGGGTCGTTTATGTTGGAGTTGAATTTAAAGGGGTCGCCGAGGATGGTGGCGGGAATAGTCGTCATAATTCTGGTGGGGTGGGGCATTATCAGCTCTTGGAAGCTTCTTCTAGGCGTTTATGCCGCGCATCAAAGTGCGCAAGTCACAGAGGGGAATTCCGGCCAATGGGGAGACATCGTCACCACCGATATCATGATTGATCTTCCTGATGAATTCGTTGAGCTCCCTTCAGTGCCGGCGACCAACAGTTGGTTCTTTGCGGACTATACGTGGGGTATGGTGCTTGAGCTTCTTAAGTCCCTTCAGCTATCGGACGAGGCACTCCATACGTTGATGACCGACACGCCAAGGAAACAAGAGCTCGAGGGTATCCGTATCATGCCCACAGACCAGCAGATCCTTGACTTATCACCAGAAACCCGAAGCATCCTATATCCGGTCCTGACGGGAATGTCTGCCAATGCGGATGAAAAAGACGTTGTATATTTCAAGGAGGA
>CAMBAQ010000085.1 GCA_945863785.1 Chthoniobacter flavus | reverse complement strand
CTGAAGGTGCTTAAATCAAACAGAGCACCAACCATGACCGTAGCCAACAGACTGCTCGCGGCGTCACTGCAGAGGGCCGATTAATTCTCGTCACAAAAAACCAAAACATTCCAACTATTGACATCAGATGTTTTAAGAAATATCATCAGGCATCATGAGAACGACTTTGGATTTGGCGAGTCCTGTTTTGGAGGAGTTGAAATCCTTGAGGGACAAGGAGGGAGGATCACTTGGGAGCTTAGCTTCGCGCCTTTTGGCCGAGGCTCTGACGGCTAAGCGGGCATTGGCTCCGGCAGCGCCCGAGTTTCGTTGGGAGACTCAGGCTATGTCGGCCAAGGTGAATCTTGCCGATAAGGAAGCGGTCTATCGGGTGCTTGACGGACGATGAGTTATTCCTTCGACGCCAACGTGCTCCTTTACGCCTCGGATGAAGGTTCGGAGTTTCATAACCGCGCCAAAGAGTTTCTGATGGGGCGTCAGGAGGATTCGGACATTTTGTGCCTCACTTGGCCGGTGCTGATGGCCTACCAGCGCATTGCGACCCATCCCTCGATTTTTTCAAAACCCATGTCGGGGGTGATGGCGTGGGAAAATGTACAGCGACTGCTCAAACTTCCACGAGCAAGAGTCATTCAAGAAACGGCTTCTTTCGCTCTGGATTATGCGGAGGTGGCTAAATTGGCCGGCATTTATGGCAATCTGGTGCCCGATGCGCACATCGCCACGATCCTGAGACAACATGGTGTGCGAAGATTTTATACGGCCGATACCGATTTCAAAAAGTTCGACTTTCTCGAGGTTGTGAATCCTTTGGCGTGAGACGAATTTCGCACCTTGCGGATGTTCCATTTTTTTTGGACGAGTTGGAGGCTTTGCATGCGGCGGAGTGGAAACACCTTTATACAGATTGGGACGTCCAGTCGGCGCGCGCCGAGTTTTTAGATCAAAAAACGGATGGCTCGTTCCCTGCGACGCTTGTGCTGCATGAGGGGATGGAGTTGGTGGGATCGGTGAGTGTGGTTTTCGGTGACTGCCCAGTACGCCCGGATTTGGATCCGTGGTTGGCGAGCTTGTATGTTGTTCCGCAGCGGCGCGGGCAGGGGCACGGCTTGGAGTTGGTTCGTGCGGCGATCGAATTTGCTGCGGTAGCAAAAGCGAAGCGGTTGCATGTTTTCACGGAGTCCGCAGAAAAGCTCTTTCAGCGCTGTGGTTTTGAAATACTAGAACGCACAATGCTGCAAGATGTGCCAATCACCGTTCTGGTGCTGACTCTTAGTTGAAGAGGCGGAGAACGCTTTCGCGATTGGCGTTGGCTTGAACGGAGATGGCGGCTTGGGCGTCGAGAAGGACCCTGTTTTTGTATTCCGCTGCGGTCTCCTTGGCTGCGTCCGTATTTGGGATTCTTCCAGTGTGGATTGCGGGAATATCGAGGGTTTTTATGGGAGCTTCGGCGAGTTGGAGAATGTTTTTGCGCTCCCTTTGATTTTCACTCCGTGCTAGGGCGATATGCTGGGTGAGGGATTGAATATCCGTCGGGGTGGCGACTAAGCGGGGGCGGTTGAGGCGAACGGAGGCTTGGCTCTCGGTGCTTTCCAGATAGAGGGGATCCTCGTCGTTGCCGTGGCTGAACAAGGAGAGGCTATTGAATTTCTCGGCAGCGAGAGATTGAAAAACCTGCAAAAATTCGGGATCGGCGCTGGAGTCTTGTCCGTCGAGGATCTCGGATTCGTGATCGACGAGTTTTTGAAGGTGCTCGAGGGCGATATCTTGGGTCTGAAGAAAGGAATAGGAATCGCTGAGACTGGCTTGGAAATTTTGGGCGCGGCGGATCGCTGTGGATGTCTGGGTCGACATCAACAGTTCGTCCGAGTCCTCAAACACACCGTAGTTGCGCGTGGGTTTGGAGGTATGTTGTGGAACACGACGTTCCTGGGCATTTTTTCCCTGCGCGCCGATCGCGTTGCAGGTCGTTGCCAAATTGGTATTTATTGTAAATGACATATCCGTTGTCGTTGATTGCAGAGTCCGTTCTGCGTTCGAGTTGGATTCGTTGTGAGCCCAACTAGTGAGTATTATCGGCAAATACCGTTGGAGATTTAGGGGGAAATGAGAGTTTTCGACAGGATGGCAGGATTAGCGGGATTAACAGGAGGGGGGCGGAATTTTAGAAGGGTTGCCCGCAGAGGCGCGAAGACGCGAAGGGTCAAAGTTGGGAAGGGGGAATCTTTCAAGCGAGCAATCCTATATCGGGCAGGAAGATCGGAGGCTTAGAAATCCATTTGTTTCTCTAAACCTTCGCGGCTTCGCGCCTTCGCGGGCGAATCTTCTGCTGCGCTGCGGGAGGTGCTTAGGCGGGTTTGAAGTCGACTTGCTGCTTGAACATATCGACGCGATCGACGGCGACTTCGATGATGTCGCCGACTTGATATATTTTTTTGGTCTTGCGACCTACGAGGCGTCCCTTGGAAGGTTCGTGGGAGTAGAAGTCTCCCTCTAGGGCGGAAATGTGGACGAGTCCGGTGAGTAGGAATTCGGGCAACTCGACGAAGAGACCGAAATTGCGGGCTTCCATGATGATGGCGCGGAATTTCTGGCGCTTTTCGGTTGTGACTTGGAGTTGGAAATACTCGAGTTTTTTCAAGCGCACGGATTCGCGTTCGGCGTCAGCGGCGGTTCGTTCGGTATTTGAGATATGCTCCGCCACGGCGCCGAGGGCGGTCGAGTCGGGACCCGATTTGGTGAGGCCGAGTTGGCGTTCCAAAGAGCGGTGCACTACGAGGTCGCTGTAGCGGCGAATCGGACTGGTGAAGTGGGTGTAGTCGGACTTCGAGAGTCCGTAGTGGCCGAGGGGCTCGGGGAAATACCGGGCACGTTTGAGGCTTTTCAAAAGAGCGATGCGCACGGCAGCGGCGTAGGGTTTGCCACGCAGACCGGCGAGGAGTTTTTGAAGTTCTCGACGCTGGGTGAGGTCACCGGCGCTGATTCCTTGAGAGGCGGCGAAATCGCGGAACTCGAGGAGCTTCTCGTTGTCCGGCTTTTCGTGGATGCGGTAGAGTGTGGCTTGTTTGCGGTGCTTGAGTTCGCGCGCCACCAGCTCGTTGGCGAGGAGCATGAGTTCCTCGATGAGTTGGTGAGAGATGTCGTTCTCGACTTTCTCCAAGCGAACGGGACGGCCGTTTTCATCCAGCCAAACTTTGATTTCGGGAAAATCCAGCTCGAGTGAACCGGCGGCAAAGCGTTTCTTTCGGAGCATGGAGGAAAGGCCCCACGCTGCATGGACGCGCTCGGAGAGCATGTCTCCGCCTGGCTTCTTGCTCAAAATGGCGAAGGCTTCCTTGTAGGTGAGACGGGCCGCGCTGCGAATCACCGTTTTGGCGAAGCGGACGGAGGCGATTTTTCCGCCTTGGGTGATATCGGCGAAGACGGAGAAAGCCAAGCGGTCAACACCCTGCTTGAGGCTGCAAATGCCGTTACTCAGCGCCTCGGGCAGCATCGGAATGACGCGGTCGGCGAGGTAAACGCTATTTCCGCGCGAGTGGGCCTCGTGGTCGAGGGCGGTCTTCGGCTTCACGTAGTGCGAGACATCGGCGATATGGATGCCCACGCGCCAGCCGTCGGGAATGCTTTCGACATTGATCGCATCGTCGTAGTCCTTGGCATCATCGGGATCGATCGTGAAGACAAAGCGATCGCGGAGATCCTCGCGTTTCGCGGCTTCGCGGGGATCAACCTCGGGATCCGTGCCGGCGGCATCCTTCAGAACCTCTGCAGGAAATTCCACAGGCAGGCGGTGCTTGCGAATGATCGAGAGCATGTCCACACCGGGTGTCCCTGTCGCTCCGAGAACTTCGATGAGATGGCCCTCGGGGTTCACGTGGCGGGATTCCCAAGAGTCCAGATGAGCGACGACCTTATCGCCGATCTTGGCCTTGAGAGAGGGGTCGGGATCTTTGACGTAAAGGTTTTGGACGAAGCGGGGATCGTCCGCCACGACGTAGAAGAAATTTTTCGAGCGTTGCAACGTGCCGACGATGGTTTCGTTCGAGCGCACTAGGACGCGGATGACGGTGCCCTCCTTGCGCTGGCGTCCACCGCCTTGGAAGGAAGCGGGGGTGCCGTGACCGTTGACTCTCGCGACGACACGATCGCCGTGCATGGAGGTGAATGTGTTTTCTCCGCTGATGTAGAGGTCAGGTTCGCCGGCTTTTTCATTGAGCACATGGGCGGCACCGCTGGCGTGGAATTGGATCACGCCGGTGAAAAGATCGGCTTCCTTTGGGATAATGTAGCGATCCTTGCGAATGCGGGCGACATCGCCCGAGAGTTCCATCTGCTTTAAGAGTTGGCCGAGCTTGCCTTTCCACGCGGGTGGGAGATCCAGTGCGGTGTAGATGCCCGCCGCGTCAAGTGGACGCTGACCAAGGAGGCGAAGGATGCTTAAGCGCAATTTGTTCGAGGGGCCTTCATCCCGGTTGTTGCCAAGTGGACGCTTGACTGAGAAAGGAGACGCGGACTTGGCTTTTGCTGGTCGCCGTTCGGGGTGATGACTTTTTGCCTCCGTGGGTTTCTTTTTATTGGAGGAATCCCGTTGGTCGCCTCGTTGCATTTTCTTGCTGTCCATTACTTATCCATCGTCTCGCTACCCTTCGCTGGCAAGCTTCGCCTTTTTCTAATCGACGGATGCGGGGGGTGGGTTCACTCTCCGATCATCTATGAAATCCACACGCATCGTTGACCAACTGGCCATCTTTATCGCCAATCGTCCCGGCACACTCTCGGACATGTGTGATGCGCTAGCTGGTGATAAAATCAATATCTATGGGCTCACCGTGTCCGACACGGTTGACCATGCTGTGGTACGAATGGTGGTGAGCGACACGAGTCGTGCGATCGCCTTGCTTGAGTCGCATGGCACGCTGGTGGTCGATAGCGAGGTGCTTATGGTGGAGAACGATAACCGTCCTGGCAGCCTCTCGCGAATCGCTCGATGTCTTTCTGGTGCCAAGATCAACATTGAGTATGCCTACCTCGCCTCCATGCCCACGGCGAAAAAAGGCCTCCTTATTCTCAGGGTCAACGATGTCAAAAAGGCGCTCAAGGTTCTCACCTCGATGGATTCCGCGAATTGATTTCCATTTCATCAACCGACGTTCGTCTGATTGACGCCAACTTTTAATTTCGAGATATTTTTTCAATGGGAAAATTTCAGGCAGCAAGTTGCGAAATCGCAGGGGCCTTCAAGGTTGAGGAAGTAACCAAGGCCGCAAAGAAACTGCGCTCCGCCATGGACCATCCGGCCAAGGTCGCGCTGGTTTTTGTAAGCGCGAATTATGCCGCCTACCTTCCTGAGTTTTGTGAGATCCTTCGCGTGGATGGTCACATTGTGGATGTGATCGGATGCACGGCATCAGGGTGGATCGAAGGTGCCACGGAATTTGAGGGCGGTTCGGGATGCTCGATTCTGGCTCTCCACTGCGATGTGGGTGATCCCGTGGCGCTGGTTGGCGATGCGCCGAAATTACCGCCCAGTTTGCTTTCTGGTCCCGTTCCCAATGCGGCTGTGATCCTAGCGAACCCGTTTGTATTTGATATCGACGACTGGTTGAAGGATTGGAACAAACGCTTTCCCGGCCTCCTGACCATGGGCGGTCTCGCCAGTGGCGGGGGTGAGGATGACATGTGTGTCTTTCACAATGGAAAAATTGTCGATGCTGTGGTCTTGCCGGTGATTGGACAGACGACCCTGATTCCCGTTCTGAGCCAGGGTTGCCGCCCGATTGGAGAGCCCTTCACTGTCACGCGGGCAGAGCATAATGTCCTGTACGCCCTCGGCAACCAGTCGGCCTACAACGCCCTTGAGAGCGCATTTCAAACTCTCACCGAAGATCAGAAATCCCACGCTCGTGGCAATTTGTTCGCGGGTCTCGCAGGCAACGAATATGTGGATGATTTTCAGTCTGGTGACTTTCTCATCAAAAACATCATCGGTGCCGATCCGGGGTCAGGCGCTGTCGTGATTGGGGGCATTCCGAGGGTTGGACAAACGCTGCAGTATCAACTCCGAGATCGAAGTATCGCCATCGAGGACCTCGACCGAGCCTACGATGCCGCACCGGCCGTCAATAAAAGAGCCTTTGCATCCTTGCTTTTTTCCTGCCTAGGACGCGGAAAACAATTTTTCGGCGATAGCGGGAAGGATGCCGCTCGCCTGGCCGATGCTGTTGGCGGGAAGCCAAGTGCCGGCTTTTTCTGTAACGGAGAAATCGCTCCCGTACGTGGATTGAACGCCCTTCACGGCAATACCGCCGCTGCGGCGATCTGGGTCAAAAAAATCCCTTAAGGTTCCCTTCCTTCTCACACTATGGCCAAGTATCTCATCACATTGCTTCTGCTCCTCGCTGGCCTCGCTTATTGGATGGACTGGCTGCCCAAGGGCGAAACGGCAAGCAAGGATAAAACCCCGCCCACAGTCGTGGCCACACGCATGGATATTGCTCCTGTCCTTCCTCTTTCGGGCGAGGTCGCTCCAGCATTTCAAGTCGATGTGAAGCCCGAGATCGGCGGCAAAATCAAAAAAATCCACGTCATCGCGGGGCAAAACGTTCGCAAGGGCGAGCCGTTAGTGACGATCGATGACACCGATCTTCTCAATGATCGGGCCAGCGCCGAGGCCGAGATCGCGGGTGCTAGGTTGCGGGTGGAAAAAATTCTCGGAAACTTCAGTAGAGCCAAGCAACTCTTCGCTCAAAAACTCCTCAGCCGCGAAGAATACGCGAACCTCGAGGCCGATTATCAGATCGCAGAGAACGAGCTCGCAAAGTCCCTCTTCCGCCGCCAGACAGTCGATGATCGCCTCGCCAAGACGCGGGTTGTTTCACCCGCAGATGGAACGATCCTAGACGTGCCTGTGAACGAGGGTCAGGTCGTGGTAGGCGCTGCTAGCGTGAACTCCGGAACCAATCTGATGAGTTTCGCCGATCTTTCCCGACTCCTCATTAATGCTCACGTGAATCAGCTCGATGCTGGCAAACTCTCTGTTGGTCAGCTCATGGAGGTTCATTCCCCGGATAGTAGTGATCAGGATTATCAGGCTCGTATCGAGTTCATAGCTCCTCTGGCTACGGTCAAAAATAACATCAAAGGCTTCGAGGTGAGGGGAGTCATCGAAGGGAATCGCGAGTCGATGAGACCTGGAGTTTCGGTGAGCATTATCGTGCCGATTGGCAAGGCCGAAGGAGTTGTTTCCTTGCCTGTAACCGCTGTTTTCGAGAGGGATCGAAAAACAGTCGTCTATGTCTTGAAGGGAAAGGAAACCGAGTGCCGAGACGTGGTTGTTGGGCTGATGGACTCGAGTCATGTAGAGATCAAGTCCGGACTGACCGAGGGCGAAGAGGTGCTGATGGTGGCGCCGCCAGAGTCAGCACCTCCAAAAAAGAAAAAGACGTGAACCTCATTCACCTCGAAAACGTCAGCAAAATCTACCAGGTTGGCGATCAGGAGATCCGTGCGCTCGATCAGATCAATCTTCGCATCGAGGAGGGGGACTTTGTCGCCATCATTGGCCCCAGTGGGAGTGGTAAGTCCACGCTCATGCACTTGCTGGGATGCCTCGACACACCTTCATCGGGACGGATGGTGATCTGCGGTAACGAGCTCAGTCGCGCCACGCCGGATCAGCTCGCGGAGGTGCGTAACCAGAAGATCGGGTTTGTGTTTCAGGCGTTTAATCTGCTGTCCAAGCTCGATGTGGTTTCCAATATCGAGTTACCGCTGATTTACGGCGGCGTTCCCGCAGCCCAGCGCTGGGAACGAGCGCGCAAGGTCGCCTGTGATGTCGGGCTCGGTGATCGGCTTTCTAACCGCCCGCCGCAACTCAGTGGTGGACAGTGCCAACGCGTGGCCATCGCCAGGGCCCTCGTCAACAACCCGCAAATCATTTTTGCTGATGAACCGACCGGTAATCTCGACTCCGCCACGGGACTTGC
>CAMBAQ010000084.1 GCA_945863785.1 Chthoniobacter flavus | reverse complement strand
TCTCGATCGGCGGGGAAACTCCTGACGTGTCGGGATAGGCAGGCAAAAAAGCGGGACAGGTTTAGCAAGATTGCCAGGATAGTGCTAGAAGGGTGGATGGTACAGGTGGCCCGCCGACGACCAATTTGTTGGGGGTGAGATGGTATTGGGCATCTCATCGGGCCATCCCTAGCAAATGGGAGAATGGGACGCCAAGCATTGAGCGGAAGAGCCTCCTCTCGAAGGCGGCAAAACTTTTGTAGCACTTATAGGTGGACCTATTACTTGCTGCCGGGCTTGATGGCGGTCGAGCCGATGAGGTCGGGCGGGAGGTTGTCCGGGGCGAAGGTTTCGACGTTCATTTTCACGAGAGAAACAAACGGACATCCGAAATCCGGTAAATTTCCGCCGCTGCGATCGACAATGCTGCCTGCAGCGAGGACGATGCCGCCGTGGTCCCGGATGATCTGAATAGTCTCTTGCACTCGGCCGCCACGGGTCACAACATCTTCGGCAACGACAAATTGCTCGCCGGGCTGGATTTGAAATCCTCTGCGGAGGACGAGACCGCCGTCGCCGTCCTTCTCCACAAAGATGTGTTTTTTACCAAGGTGACGAGCCACTTCCTGTCCGACGATGATGCCGCCGACGGCGGGCGAAACGAGGGTGGCAGCGGGGTAGGGGCGAAGTTGATCGGCGAGAAGACCGCAAACCTCGGATGCGATTGCCGCATCCTGCAACAGCAGGGCGCATTGGAAAAACTCGCGGCTATGCAATCCGCTTCGAAGAAGAAAGTGCCCGTGAAGAAGGGCGCCGGTTTTGTGAAAGTATTCGAGAACCTTGTCCATAGTGCCGTGCGTCCGAGGTCGAATTACTTACGGTTATCCTGCACCCATTTGAGGAAGGCCTCAGGGGTTCTGAGTTGGTAGCCGACAATGCGAGTGACTTCTTTGCCGGTGCTATCAAGGAGAATCAATGTTGGAAATCCCTCGACTTGATATTTTTGAGAAAGGGCTTCGTTGGCGGCTTTGAGCTCGGCGGATTGTTCCTTGCCTTGCGGAAAGTCGAGCTTCACCAGGACGAGATTTTCTTTCGCGAAATCCTCAAATACAGGCTGCTCAAAAACGGTTTTGGTGAGTTTCATGCAGGGTGGGCACCAGTCGGAGCCCGTGAACTCGAGGAGGATCGGCTTTTTGCTCGAAGCGGCTTGCGTGAGAGCGGCGGGGTAGTCGGTACCCCAGATATCAGAGGCATGGAGGCTGATCGTGGCAAGAAAGAGGCAGAGTAAAAGGCGTTTCATAAAAGAGAGCATGACCTCATTCGAGGGGATTTCAATGAGAAAACCGAAGCCCGGATGGCCCCGAATCGTTTTCGGGATACGAAGGCGCCTCTGACCAACTCTGGTGGAAGCAGGGTTGAGAATCTCCCGCGAAGGCGCGGAGGCGCGAAGATGGGTAAATCATTCATAAAGTGTAGGTACGCTGCACCGCTGGGGTCCCAAACATCAGGCGCGCCGCGCCATCCTTACCAACTGGAGCGGGGATGTAGGCTGCGAGCGGAGTTACTAAATCCGCGCAACTGGATATTTTACTTCGGAGTTTTTTTGGATCCCTTGACGGCTTTGGCTGCTTTCGTGGCTTCGGCAGGAGCTTCTTCTTGGGGTTCGTCTATCTCAGGGGAAAGCAGGGGGCCTGATGCCGGTTCGTCTATCTCGGGGGAAAGGAGGAGGCCTGGTGCCGGTTCCTCTTTTGTTGCCGCCTCGGCGTTCATTTGCTCGATGAGTTTGGCGGGATCGAAAGGTTCCTCCGCCGAGGAAGCGCCTTGGGCGTTTTGAATTTCCGGAATGAGCGGAGCAAATCCGGAGCTAGGTGTCGGCTTCGGGGTAGATTGATATGTGGGCTTTTCGGCCTCGGGAATTTTGACGACGAGTTGATCGACGATCTCAAAGATTTCCTCTTCTGCGCGGTTGAGGTCGGTGGCTTTGATCACGAAGGGTTCGCGGGTATCTTCGTCACCGTATTGGATCCAACCTTGAATGGAAGACTCTCGGGCGGCACCCGTCATACGGGAGTGCACAAGGGCGCTCGTCTTCTGAGTGCCACTATCGGAAGTGAGGAGTACTTGAAGAGAGCTGGAGTTTTCGACGAAGTTCGTGAATCGCTTCAGGCTCCACTTGCCACCTGTGGAAGGGGGGGCGGACAGCGCGTCCTTTAAAAAATTTTCCGCAATGGCGACAAATCCAAACGAGGTTAACTTCATAGGAATATAGTATCAACACTGGATTCGCTTGTCTCTGTCAAGTTCTGGCTAAATGGGGATCCGCGCCGATCGATGGTGCAAACTTTTATTGGCAATACGCAAAAGGGCCACGTATCATGGTGGGACTTATACTTAATGGCGCTAGACCGCATACTGGTAGTCGATGACACCCCAATAATCAGAAAAACCCTCGAGGAACAGCTCCGCGGAAAGCGTTATGCTGTATCCACGGCAGCCTCATTGGCTGAAGCAGAAAAGCGGTTTGCGTCGGGTCATTTCGACCTTGTTTTCTTGGACATGGAGCTTCCGGATGGCAACGGGAAGCTTTTTATCGAGAAGGTATCCCATCTGGAGGACAAACCCCTCGTGGTCATGATCACGGCAAATGGGTCGGTCGAGACGGTGGTCGAGTGCATGCGCTCGGGGGCGTTTGATTACGTTCAAAAGCCATTCTCAAAAATGCAGATTGAGCTGGTTTTGAAGAAGGCTGCGGAATTCCAGCGCGCTGCAAAGGTGACCGATTTTCTTAATCGGGCGAGTATTTCCAATCGCGAGATCATCGGCAAAAGTCCGGTCATCGTTCAGCTTCGCGATTTGATCCACCGAGTCGGGCGAACGAATGCCACGGTGATGATCTGTGGTGAAAATGGAACCGGCAAAGAACTCGTTGCCAACGAAATTTTTCTCAATAGCAATCGCAGCAACAAACCGTTCATCAAGGTGAACTGCGCGGCCATTTCCGAAGCCCTCATCGAGAGTGAGTTTTTTGGACACGAAAAAGGTTCGTTCACTGGTGCGACCGACCAGCGAGACGGGCGATTCGAGTTGGCTGATGGGGGAACGATCCTGCTGGATGAGGTGAGCGAGATTTCCCTCGGTCTCCAGGCCAAACTCTTGCGAGTGCTCCAAGAGCGCGAGTTCGAGAGGGTGGGGGGCAACAAGACGATCAAAGTGGATGTTCGTGTGCTGGCCACAACGAACCGCGATCTATTAAAAGCCGTCGCCAAAGGCGAATTCCGCGAGGATCTTTACTATCGCTTGAATGTTTTTCCGCTCAGCGTTCCGCCCTTGAGGGAGCGCGTGGGTGATGTTGAATTGTTAGCGAATCACTTTCTGGAGCGTTTCGCGAAGGAGCATGGGTTGAAAAGTTGTGGTTTTTCTGAGAGCGCTATGAGGGGGCTCCTGGCTCACCACTGGCCCGGAAATGTGCGCGAGTTGCAGAATGTCGTTGAGCGCGCCGCTATTCTCGCGGAAGAGAATGTGCCAATCAGCGCCGAATTGATGGGGCTTGTGGCTCCGCCCGCTCCCGCCTCATCTGCTCCTCCAGTTGTCGCGAAGGCGTCCGATGAGTCGCCCGTTGCGCAATCTGTTCCCGTTCCGTCCACCAATGGCGCGGTGATCCCACTCCACGAGATGGAAAAGCAGGCTATCCTCGAAGCTTTAAAGAAAACGGACGGCAACCGAACGCATGCGGCCGAACTCCTCCAGATCAGCATTCGTACGCTGCGAAACAAGCTGGCCGAATACCGAGTGCAAGAGACGGAAGAACAAACTCTCAACTGAGAATAGCTTCGCTATCCTGAGTAGGTGCCGCTGGTGACGCCGACTTGGCTGCTCGCGTGGAGTTCCCGATAGAGGCTCTTGCCGCTTTTGCGCGCGGAGAGAAGATCACGGTAGGCTTGGATGACGAGCTTTGTTTCCTGAGCGCTTTCCTCGAGCAACTCGACTCGGAATTTCCGTAAGCCCGCTTGAAGGAAGTCGTCGAAAAAGGCAGCTCCGGTTTGCGCTGTGGCGTGGAAAAGTGTGTTGCGACATCCGACGTCCGCTCGGAGGGGGTGCTCCACACCGACTCGATCCTTCAAGTGCACGCGATGCTTCTCGCATGGGCGTCCGCAGTTGGTGTGGTCCGTCCCGTTCGAAAGAAACGCGGCGAAGACGCAATGCTCCATGTGAAACATGGGCATGTGGTGATGGATCGTGAGCTCAAACCAATCGCTCGGAGCCTGCTTAAGAATCGCGAGGATTTGAGACGCATTGAGATCGTGGGAGAGTGTCAGTCGCTCCAAGCCACGGGCCATGAAAACGGAGGCTGTCGCGGGATTCGCGACATTAAGAGAGAAATCTCCGATGAGGCGAAGCGGGCTATCAGAAAAATGAGCAATCCCGCCGATGTTGCGGATCAATACGCCGTCGGGATTGGCATTTGCGATGAGTTTGAAAAAACCTTCTTCACCGGCCTTTTGGATACGCGGGGTGGCGAGGAGGATTTGAGCGTTTCCGTGAGCCCGCGCCTGAGCCACGGCCTCTTTGTAGCGGCGGATGTCTTCATAATCGACGAGGATCTCCTCGACTCCCTCTTCAAGCGCCGCCAGGAGTTGCTCCTCGGAGCGGACGAGAACAGTGAGTTTCGGGGCTGCGGCGGTCGGAGCCACAAATGAGGGAAGGATCGAATCGAGCGAGGCTTGGGGTGCTGTTTGCCGTGGGGGGGGCGTCAGCTTGGCGACGAGTTCGCGGCGCATACGGTTCAACTCGGCGATCGGCAGTATGACGGCTTCTGGAAGATCGACGTCAAGCGATCCCAAAAGAAACGGAGTTCCGCCGAGTTTGCCGAGTTGCATTCCAAGAGTGAGCTCGCAAAGCGGGCGAGTGCGGGCGCCCTCCAGAGGAACGCGGGAAAGAATGCGATGGCCTTGGCAGTCGATCAAAAGCGGTTCGCCCACCCGGCCTCCCACTGAGATGTCGAGGGGCTTGAGACGGTTGGTGCGGGCTTCTAGATGGCCGGAAAATGTCTGTCGCAACGCGCGGTCGAGTGAGGGATCGCTTGTTTTCCAAACGCGGGATCCGCGTGGAATTTTGGAGAAGTGAATCTTCCCGTGTTCAAAAGAAAGTCTGTTGCCTGAAACTTGGAAGAGCCGTCCGCCCTGCTCGTGCTCAGTATTTCCGCCAGTATCAAAAACAATGCCATCTCCCGCCTTGAGTGGAACCGCGCAGGATTCCATTTCCACATGGTTGTGAGTGCAAGTGGAGACGAGCCCAACGAAGGCGCCACGTTTTTTTCCAAAGCGGGCGCCGACGAGTTCCTGATGGTTCACGCCATGCATCCAGCCTTGGTATAGCCCCCGCGAAAATGTCATTTCGAGGCGATACCAATCTTCCGGAGCGGCTTTTTCAAAGCACCCATTCATCGCCGCATCAATCGTCTTTCGATAAACGGAAGTGACTGCAGCCACGTATTCCGGGGACTTCAATCGTCCCTCGATTTTAAAGGAGCAGACTCCGCGTTCGATGAGGGCGGGGATCTCGTTCACGGCCGCGAGATCTTGCGGAGAAAGAAGGTAGCGTTTGTCGCCGAGATCGCGCAGGACGCCATCCACAAGGAGTTGGTATGGCATTCTGCAGGCTTGAGCGCACTCGCCGCGGTTTGCACTTCGGCGACCGAGGGCCTCGCTGGTGAGGCATTGGCCGGAATAGGCCACGCAAAGCGCCCCATGAACAAACATCTCCAAAGGCAGGAGTGGTGGAAATTTTTCCAGTTCCCGGAGTGACAACTCGCGAGCGAGGACGACTTGCTTGACGCCAAGTCCGGCCGCAAAACGAACGCCTTCCGGCGAAGTGATCGTCATCTGAGTCGAGGCATGCACGCGCAGGTCAGGAAACATCCGGCGTGAAATCTCGGCGAGCCCGACATCTTGAATGATCACCGCATCGACTCCGGCATCATGCAGGGACTGAAGCTCGGCGACGGCATCAGGCAGTTCGTCCGTGAAGATCAGGACATTCAAAGTCACATAGGCTTTGACGCCGTGATTGTGGAGAAAGGCGACGATTTCGGGTAATTCCTCGTCGCGGAAATTATCCGCTCGCATGCGTGCATTGAAGCGGGTGAGGCCGAAAAAAACAGCATCCGCGCCATTGGCCACGGCGGCACGCAGGCAATCCCAATCGCCCGCCGGGGAGAGCAACTCCGGCTCGAGCGGCGTGTTCATTTTTGTCTCTTCGGTCATGCGATTGCGTGGCTAGTGGACCGGTTTCAGGATAATCCGGATATCCGGTTTTTCCTGATCGTTGGTCACATAAATGGGTTCCGGTTTCGTACTGATGAGTTCGTAGCCTTCGAGGACAAATTCAGGATAAAAACGATCGCTGGCGGGTTCATAGACCGTATCCCCGTTGAACTTTCCATTGAGGCGGTAGATGAAGTTGTTATCGAGACCGATTTTTCCCTGAGTGCGATCGGGAGCGAGTTTCTTCTGCTCATTTAGCATCACCAGACGCGCCGTAGTCCAGGGCTTGCCGGGTTCGCGGATCCATCCCCACATCTTGTAATCGGTCTTATACATGCGGCGACCGATGAAGTAGTCTCCGGGCTTCTCAGCGAGGATCGCGGCATTCATTGCGGCGCGCGCTGGGGCGTCTGGGTCGACTGTTTGGCACGCATTCAAAAAGATGAGAGCGAATGTAGCAGCAAGAGCTTGGGTTAGCCGGACGAAGTTCATTGGAGTGTGAGCCTGTTGCAGAAAAAAAGAGGTCATTCTGCTGTGGGTTTTTGGATGATCGAGGCGACGTTGGGATTCGAGTGGAGATACTCTGTGAGGCGCTGGATGGCTTCGAGGGTTTCCGGGCTGATGTGGTGCTCCATACCCTCGACATCATGGGCGATGACGCTAGGGGTGACTCCCAAAAGGGTGAAAAACTCCTCCAGTAGTTCATGGCGGCGGGCGATCGTTTGGGCAACACTCAACCCAGATGGAGTAAGAACGAGGCCGCGGTATTTTTCGTATTTGATGAGGCCCTCGGCATCGAGTTTCTGGACCATATTGGTCACGCTGGCTTGGGAAATACCGAGGCGAGCGGCGATATCAACCACGCGGGCGTAGCCTTTTTCGTCCATTAATTCCATTATTCGCTCAAGGTAATCCTCAATCGCGGAAGTTGTTCCTAGCGTCGAGGGCGCAGTTTTGCCGGCCATTGGATTAAACTAACCCGAGGGCTTGGAATTGTCAGTCATTGTTTCCCGTGGGACTTCATTGCGGATTGGAAATCGGGAGGCTGGATTTTTCTCGTAGCACTCCTTACTATGCTTCCACATGAAATACATTTTTGTAACGGGCGGAGTGGTGAGTTCACTCGGCAAAGGGCTCGCGGCAGCCTCTCTGGGGACTTTGCTGGAGCGGCGTGGATTGAAGGTGGTTCTTCAAAAGCTCGACCCCTACCTCAATGTCGATCCCGGCACGATGAATCCTTTTCAGCATGGTGAGGTCTATGTTTTGGCCGACGGAGCGGAGACCGATCTCGATCTGGGACACTATGAGCGCTTCACAAACTGCGTCCTCACCCGCTCGAACAACCTCACCAGCGGTCAAGTCTATGAGACCGTTCTGGCTAAGGAACGCCGTGGCGACTATCTCGGTAAGACCGTGCAGGTGATCCCGCACGTCACTGATGAAATCAAGGCGCGCATCCGTGAGGTGGGCGAGAACTCGGGTGGCGACATCCTCATTACGGAAATCGGCGGCACCACAGGCGATATCGAGGGGCTCCCATTCCTAGAGGCGATTCGTCAGTTCATCTTGGAAGTCGGTTCGGAAAACGCGATCATCATGCATGTGACGTTGGTGCCTTTCATCAAGGCCGCTGGAGAGTTGAAGACCAAGCCCACGCAGCAAAGCATCGCCAAGCTTCGTGAAATCGGCTTGCAACCCCAAGTTCTCATTTGCCGTACAGAAATGCCGCTCATTAAGGAAGTGCGTGAAAAACTCGCTCTCTTCTGCAACGTGCCACTGGA
>CAMBAQ010000083.1 GCA_945863785.1 Chthoniobacter flavus | reverse complement strand
GATGGCAGATTCGTAAGCGTAGCGAAGAACACCCGCGCGGATAGCGCATAACGAAAGGGAAAGACTACAGTGTAGCCCAGGATGGGCAACCGAAGCGGAGCGAAGAAAGAATGCCAAGGCACCCCAAAGGGTGAACGCAGTGACTCAATTAAAAGGATTCACAGGAATTCCTTAAGGATTTCTGATGTCGCACAATAAATGGATCCTTATGGAATTGCAAATATCTGATTCTCTGTGTCCTCTGTGGTTAAATCTGCTGAATTCGGGTTAAAGTCAATATGCTAACCTGTTTTCAAGTAATGTGATAAGTGTTTTTTCTCCAAAAAAATCGAGACAATAAAAAACCCTTCCAGTCGAGACCGGAAGGGTTTTTTGTTGAATGGATTTAAACGATCTTAGAACGCGAAGGCCACTTTGCCACCGCCCCAGAAGGTGCTAGGCTGAGTGATGCCATAGAGGTCCTCGAAGGCGTAGCTGTATGCAACATAGCCAGAAATGGTGATGGTATCGTTAACCTTCCAAGGAAGGGCCACGCCGAATTCCACATTGTTGGCTCCGTCAAATTGTTGCAGGTTGCCATCGAGGTTGTAACCAAAGTTCAAACCGAAGGCCGCCCATGGATCAACTGAAAGCACATCCTTGATCACAGGGATGCTACCGTTCACACGAAGGTCAAGGTAGCTGCTGGCAGTGTTGACCACGCCGTTTGAAAGACCTGTGTCGTTGTCAGGACCGAGATTGAAGAAGTAGGTCGCTGAAGGAGTGATCGTCATGAATCCGAGGTCGATGTTATAAGCAACTTTGGCGTTCAACTCATTGGCGAAGTCCTGCCCACCTGGAGGATAAACATAGTAGAATGTATATCCTAATCCAACCGAGAGGTCGCCAAAACTGTGCATGTAGTTGAGGTAGGCATCAAATTCGCGATAGCTCGCTTTGCTCAAGCCGAAGGCCTGCCATCCACCGACGGTAAGGGTGTCGTTGTTGGAAATGTTCCAAGTGAAGTTGGCGTCTGTCCACCACAAGCTGTTGCCGTAACCGCCATTGGAACGAAGGGTGTTCACGCCACGGAACATGTAAAGGCTGTCATATCCAGTGCTGAGAGCAGCGTTATACCAGGAGGATTCTTCCTCTTCGACCACGACGGTTTCTTTGAAGGTTTTTGTGCCGGCGAAGAGTGGAGTAGCTGCGAAAGCGGCCACGAGACTCGTTAGAGCAACAATTTTTGTCAGTTTCATGTGTTTATGTGTTTGTTTATTTTTTCTAATCCGTTCCCGTTTTAAGGCGGGTCAGGGTATTTGTTTTTTGCGCATCTGGAAGAGGCGCTGCAAATCATTAGCACTATCCGTGCCACGTTGTATAAGGTTGATTTGCAATGTCAAAATTTTTTTTCAGGATTTATTTGAACAAAAAATAACAGGTGCTGTCTCGTTTTGTGCGCCACTTGCTCACGCGTTTGAGGGGCCGCTCAAGCCTTGATAATGTTGATATCCTCGGGACGGATGCTGGCAAAGATGGGCTCCCCTTCGTGGAAGTCCCGCTCGGTCTGGCCGTCGTTGGGGAGGAGGGCGCCTAGCTCGAGGCCAGCCTCGGTGACTAGGGTGATGTCATCGACAGCGCCCTTGAAGACTTCTCTGGAGATGCGGGCGGGGAAGGAATTCCTATCGCCGGGATCTGCGCGGTGGAGGCGCACTTTTTCTGGCCGGAGGGAGAGGAGGATTTTGCTGCCAACAGGGGTGGGGGAGCTAAGAATGTGGAGGATGAGTCCTCCCTCAACGCGGCAGAGGGTATGGGTCGCATCCGCGCCGGCGACTTCGGCTTCGATGATGTTGGTTTCGCCAATGAAAGACGCGACGAATCGGGTGGCGGGTTGGTAGTAGATCTCGTGAACGGTGCCGATTTGCTCGACATGGCCTTCGTTGATCACCGCCACGCGGTCGCTCATGGCGAGGGCTTCTTCCTGATCGTGGGTAACGAAGATGAAAGTGATGCCGAGTTTTTTCTGAAGTTGCTTAAGCTCGCCGCGCATTTGGGTGCGCAATTTGGCATCGAGGGCGCTGAGGGGTTCGTCGAGGAGCAGGACCTTGGGCTCGCAGATGATGGCTCTGGCGAGAGCGACCCGCTGACGCTGACCACCGGACATCTGCGCGGGCTTGCGATCGACGAAGGCCTCTAGTGAGGTCATCTGAATCACGCGTTCGACCCGTTTTTTGATTTCTGGAGCCGGCACCCGCTTCATGCGAAGACCGAAGGCGATGTTCTCGTAGATGGTCAGGTGGGGGAAGAGGGCGTAGTTTTGAAAGACCTGATTCACATCACGGCGGTAAGGGGGATCAAAAGTCACATCGCGTCCATCGATGAGAATCTGGCCGGAGGTGGGTGCGTCAAATCCACTGATGAGACGGAGACAGGTCGTCTTGCCGCAACCGGAGGGGCCGAGAAAGGTCATGAACTCGCCGGCCTTGATCTCGAAGCTGGCGCACTTGAGGGCTTCAAAGGTGCCGAAGCGTTTGGTGACATCGCGGAGCTCAACCATGGGAAGTCACCCTATATGCCAGGCAAAGTGAACTCCATGATTTTATGGAGCGATTTGTTGGGCCTGCTCAAAAAGGGCGCGCCAGTGGGCGAGCCGTTCCTTGATGCGTTTTTCTAGGCCATTTTCTGTGGGCTCGTAATAACGTCGGCCTTCGGGGAGGTAGGCTTGGGGGACATAGGATCCCTCAAAATCATGGCTATAGAGATACCCTTTTCCATGGCCTAGGCGTTCGGAGCCTTTGTAGTGTCCATCGCGGAGGTGGGCTGGAACGGCGAGGGTGCGACCATCGCGGATTTCTTGTGAGGCATGGCCACTAGCGACTGTGCAGCTGTTGCTCTTGGGGGCTGTCGCCAGATAAACGGTCGCATGGGCGAGGATCAGGTTAGCCTCAGGCAGGCCGATAAACTCCACTGCCTGCGCCGCTGCTTGCGCGACCAGAAGGGCGTTGGAGTCCGCCATCCCGATATCCTCGCTGGCGGAGATGACGAGGCGTCGGGTGATGAAGCGCACTTCCTCTCCGACATGGAGCATTTTTGCGAGCCAGTAAATGGCGGCGTCCGGGTCGCTGCCACGGATGCTTTTGATAAACGCGCTGATCGTGTCGTAGTGACCATCGCCTGTGCCATCATAGACGACGGCCTTTTTTTGAATGCTCTCCTGTGCGGCGGCGAGGTCGATGCGAGTGAGGCCGTCGGCATCGGTCGGCGAAGTGAGTGCCGCGATTTCGAGGGCGTTCAGGCATTTCCTGGCGTCTCCATCACTGAGCTTCGCAAGAAACGCGGCGGCGTCAGGGTCAATAGTGATGCGGCGAGATCCGAGCCCACGATCCACATCCCCCAAGGCTCGGTTGATGAGATGAACGAGGTTTTTCTCAGGCAGTGGCTTCAACTCAAAAATCTGCGACCGGGAGAGAAGCGCGCTATTGATGCTGAAAAAGGGATTCTGCGTTGTGGCGCCGATGAGTCGCAATACGCCACTCTCGACCTCCGGCAGAAGCACGTCCTGCTGGGCTTTATTGAAGCGATGAATCTCATCGACAAAGAGGATTGTTTTCTCGCCGGAATGCGAGCGTCTGGCATTTGCTGAAGCAACGATGCGGCGGATATCGGCCACGTTACTTTCGACTCCGCTGAGGCGCTCGAATCGGGATTTTGTTGCGCCGGCGATCACTTGCGCCAACGTGGTTTTTCCGGTTCCGGGTGGACCGTAGAGAAGGAGCGAGGAGATCCGATCCGCTTCGATGGCGCGGCGGAGCATCTTGCCGGGTCCAAGAATATGATCCTGCCCGCAATACTCTTCGAGTGTGCGCGGTCGCATTCGCGTGGCGAGGGGAGCGTCAAGGTCGGTGATGGGATTTTTAGGAAAAAGGTCGTCCACAGTGTGGCTGGAATAGTCGCCCATAGAAGCTCGCAATTGAACTCAGAATTTTCAATACCCTGGATAGGATAGCGGAACTGCTTGATTTTGCTACCATGTTGAGAGGTAAAAAAAACTTGCTGGCGGGGGTGATGGGACTCATCTTCCTAGGTCCGCCGAGTGGCTTACCATCTGAAATGAATTGCCAATACCGTCTATATCAACATCGTATTTGCCGCTTTTTCGCAAATACGGGGGATCTCATTTCTCGATTTAACTTTGGTTTCCCGCTCGGGGTCTAGTTTTTCCAATCGATGTCCAGTTCTCGTAATCGCCCCGCTGTCGACGTGATGATTCATTGTCCTGGATCGCATGGAGTCATCCCAGATCAGGTTCACAAACAAGCCTCGGCTTTGTTTGGAATGGGGATCAAGGTCCTCTTGCTCTGCGCCCCTGGGTTTTTGAGAACCCGAAATGCCGAATACCCAGTCTCTATCTGCATGGAGGAGGGAGCCAGCTCACAAAACCAAGGAAGTTCTTCAAAAAAACTGGCGAAGTCGATCCAAACCATGCGCAACCAATTGCGCCTCTCATGGGAAATCTATAAACACCGCCCGAGCATTGTCCTCGCTGCCAGTCATGTGGAAATGCATGCCGCACTCTGGATTTGGCCGCACATCCTACTCGCGCTGTTTTTTAAGACCATCTACGCGTTAAATCTGCATTTTTCGCCAAAGGACAAAGGCAGTGGCGGCAAATGGTGGTCACGTCTTTCGAGCAGTTTGGCCTTTGAGCCATTCCGCATCGCTATTGCGCACAAGCATATCTCCCACCCAGTCGTCGTGCCGAAGTTTGTGCGCATGGTGGAGGTGCCGATCGGTCCCGAAAAAAACACTCCTATTCCAGAGAATGCAAAAAGCATCCGCAAGTCTTGGAATGTTCCCCGTGGCAAGAAGGTTTTCATGGCGTTCGGTTCGATCCGGAACCATAAAAACCTCGATCTTACCATCAAGGCTTTGCTCGATAATCCCGATGCCTTTCTCGTGGTGATCGGCACTGCACCAAGCCATAAAGATCGCCCAATTAAATATTACCAGATGCTTGCGGATGACCTTGGTCTTAGCAAGAGGGTCTTTATTTCGGATATGTTTGTGCATGATGAGAAGCGACTGAGTTTCTTCAAAGCGGCGGACTTTTTGTTGCTCACCCACGCGGGAACCTTCCACTCTCAAACGTCTTCGCTGACGACTGCGGTGAATGCGCGCCGTCGAGTTCTTGCTTCCAGTGGCTCAAGCCCAATGCGGGATCTCATTGAGCATTACGGCGTGGGTGTTTTCGTTGAACCTGATTCCAGTGAGGCCGTTGCTGACGGGATGGCTACGCTCCTTAATTCGGAATTGCCCGAACCCAATTGGGAGGAATACGAGAACTATGCCACTTGGGAGACCAATGTCACCCGCCTCATCCAAGCTTCCATCGATTTCATCAATAACAAGCCGACTACGCAGCGACAGTTTGAAGGGTTGGAAGAGGAGGCCATGCCTTTACCGACGATCATAAAGGCAAGATCCCTATTGAAGCCCAAGCCCGAAAGACTCAAAAAGACCACTGGCACTCAGCGTGAAGTAAAACTCTTTCCAGAACCCAAAATTAAGACTCCGCTGCCAGCGGCAATCAAAACCGAGAAAAAGCGAGGCAGACCGCCAAAGGCAGCGCAAGCCACATCCAAAGAAACCAAAGTCGAGGAGATCATTACCCCCGCTTCACCCAAGAAACGAGGTCGTAAGCCGAAAGTAATGACGACTGCAGAGGTAAAGCCTGAAGCCACCAAGGTAACAAAAGCCGCAGCTATCATCACGCCCGAGGCGCCTGTCAAACGTGGACGCAAACCGAAGGAGAGTGTCGCTGTGAGCGCGAAGGCGAGTGGCTCCGCGAAGGCGACGGAAGTCACCACGAAAAAAGTCAGTGCAACAATGGCGCAAGCCCCGCAAATTGCAGTTACGAAGAAATCGTCTATCGAGGTTTCTCATCTGCGAGAGGTGAATCATCGTCGCCGAACTCTCCGCCGCCGTAGGAAAGCATCGGGTTCCTCTAAAAACTAGGCTCGTTGCCTTGCTGTCTAAGCGGAAGGGGCAAAAGCGGCGACGGTTGAGCGGATTGCGCGCTCATCGCCCACGTTGAATTCCTCCCCAGCGGCGATTTCAAAACCACGGCCGTCAGGCAGGGCGAACTCGAGTATCAGAGGGCGAATCCCAGGATTTTTTTTCACGGCAACAAGAATGGTTTGCAAGGCGGCCTCATCAACAAGTTCTCGAGCCAAACGCAAGCGCACCGCTTTTACGGATGCCTTCGGTTTGAGCGCAGCCATGGCCCCGGCAGTGGCGCGAACGGCCTCCTCGCGGAGAGTGGCTCGGATATTGATGGAAACAGCCGTTCCCGGAACGAGCAGGGCGATGTTTTTAGCAAACGTCTCATCCCAAGCTGTGATTTCGAGGGAGCCGGTGAAATCCTCGAGCACCAAAATACCAAATGGCTTGCTGTCCTTTTTGGAGAACTTTTTTTCGATGCTCATGATGAGTCCGGCGAGCTTGAAGCTTCCGTTCTCCGTGGCTTGGGTGACTTGGGAAATGGTGTTATATTTTCCGGAGTCAAAGTGCCCGGCGTAGCTGTCGAGCGGGTGACCGCTGACGTAGTATCCAAGGAGTTCCTTCTCGTATTTGAGCATCTCCAGTTGAGGCCATGGTTCGACGGCGGCATTCACGACAGAAGCCTTAGATGGCATCATTGGCATATCTCCGAAAAGCGAGACTTGTCCGCTCGCGCGATCGCGCTGCAGGGAGGCGGCCGAGGCCATGGTGGATTCGATCTCCGCAAAGAGTTGGGCGCGGCTCTTGCCGAGGCAATCAAAGGCCCCGCACTTCACCAGGCTTTCCATGATTTTTCGGTTCACGGTGCGTGAGTCGAGTCGGGAACAGAAGGAATCGAGGGATACAAATTTTCCACCCTTAGCGCGTTCCGCAATGGCGGATTCCATCGCGCCGGCACCGACGTTCTTGATCGAGGCCAGGCCGAAGCGAATTCCATCGCCGGAGGTTTCCGGAGAAAATTTGAGATCGCTGGAATTGATGTCCGGTGGACGAACGGGGATTTCCATGCGGCGGCATTCGCCGATCACCTCGGCGAGTCGCTCGGTCGTGCTCGCGTCGAAGGTGAGCATCGCGGACATGAACTCGCGGGGATAGTGGGCCTTCAAGTAGGCCGTCTGATAGGAAATCCAGCCGTAGGCGGCGCTGTGGGATTTGTTGAATCCGTATTCAGCGAATTTCGCGATGAACCCGAAAATGGCATCAGCGACCTTGGGAGTGATGTTATTGTGCTTCTCGCAACCAGCCACGAAGCGGGCACGTTCCTTTTCCATTTTTTCGGCATCCTTCTTGCCCATCGCGCGGCGGAGAAGATCGGCCTCGCCGAGCGAGTAGCCAGCGAGAACGCTCGCTGCCAGCTGCACTTGTTCCTGATAAACGATGATGCCGTGGGTTTCGGCGCAAACCTTTTCGAGGAGGGGGTGCAGGTATTCGACTTTTTTGAGACCCTTCTTGCGCTCGATATATTCAGGAATGAATTGCATCGGACCCGGACGATAAAGCGCGCCGACGGCAATGATGTCTTCGATGCAGCCGACATCGAAACGTTTGCAGCAACTGGTGATGCCGCCACTCTCCATCTGGAAAACGCCCAGCGTTTCACCCCGATTGTAAATATCAAAAGCGGCTTTGTCGTCGGTAGGGATCGTGTCGATGTTGAAATCGGGATTCGCAACGTGAATGAGACGCACGGCTTCCTGCATGATCGTGAGCGTGCGAAGCCCCAAGAAATCCATCTTCAACATGCCGAGGTCGGTGAGCGGTCCCATCGCATATTGGGTCACGACCTCGTTTTCCTTGCCTCGGCAGAGTGGAATGAACTCGTCCAGTGGACGGTCGCCGATGACCACGCCGGCGGCGTGGATGCCTGTGTTGCGGCTCAGGCCCTCAAGCACGGTGGCGTAGTCCCAGAGTTGCCGCACGGGCGCCTCATTCTCAATGGCGGCGGCTAGTTCTGGGTTTTTTTCCTTGGCCCCTTGGAGATCGATATTCAGCTCGTTGGGGATCATTTTGGCGACCCG
>CAMBAQ010000082.1 GCA_945863785.1 Chthoniobacter flavus | reverse complement strand
CCTCACGCGACACACAGGGATTGGATCGAATTGCTACTGGCTGAGCGTAGGAGGCAAGAACATCATTCTCGATGCGGGCTCGGATCCCAAGATCGACGGCATCAACTCCACCCCTGACTTGCGCGCCCTCCCCCCTGGAACGGTCGATGCGATTATCATCACTCACGCTCACCAGGACCACATAGGCTCATTGCCTGTGGTGACAAGACAGGAGCAGCGCTGCCCCATTTTCATGACCCCGGCCACGGCAGCCATTGCCACGATCATGCTTCACAATTCGGTGAATGTCATGATGCGTCAACGAGAGGAACTCGGCCTGATGGAGTATCCCCTCTACACCCACCGCGGCGTAGATCTCTGCGCTCAAAGTTGGGTCCACTGCGGACTCAGACAACGCTACAATCTCCTCGGAGAACGTTCGGACAACGATGATGAGGTGACTTTTGAGTTTTACAATGCAGGGCACATTCTGGGCTCCGTCGGAGTGCTCATCAGCTACAAGGGCAAATCGCTGTTTTATACAGGTGATGTGAATTTTGAGAACCAGTCGCTGATGATCGGCGCCGACTTTCCTGAAGGCGGAGTTGATTATTTGATTATGGAGACGACTCGGGGCGACTCGCCGATCCCTGTCGGTTTTACCCGCGCTGGCGAGGAAGAACGCTTTGCTAGAGCCGTTAAAGAAGTGATATCGAGCGGCGAATCATTAACAATACCCGTATTCGCTCTGGGCAAGTCCCAAGAACTTCTGGCCATGCTGTGGAAAATGCGTTTGCGCGGCGAGATCGGCCACCTGCCGATCTATATCGGCGGACTAAGCGTGAAAATCACGACCGTCTACGATACTTTTGCTGCTACCACACCACGCAGTCACCCTGATTTGCAACTGCTAGATGAAATGGCGCCGTATGTCCTTTCTGGCCGCGAGATTATGACCGCTCAGCCCCGCAAAAAGTGCATCTACGCTCTTTCAAGCGGAATGATGACGGAACACACGCTTTCCAATATTTTTGCTCGACGTGTCTTGGCGGATCCATCCCAAAACCTGTTTTTTGTGGGATACTCGGATCCAGACTCTCCCGCCGGAAAGATCCGCAAGGCCAAGCAAGGAGATGAAGTGATCCTCGATAAAGAGTTTCCACCCGTACCCCTACGCTGCCGCGTCGAGGAATTCAGCTTCAGCGCCCATTCGAACCGCGAGATGCTCCGCAATTATGTTCTTCTTCTGAAGCCCTCAAAGGTCGTCCTCATCCACGGAGACAAGCCCGCACTCGAGTGGTTTCAGCTAGCGCTATTCAAGGAACTAGATGGCGCAGAGGTCATTGTTCCTGATATAGGAACGAAATGCTCCCTTTCCTGATCCCACGCTAGGATCTGGTTGCTCCAAAAGTTTACGCTCTTCAGGACGAAGATTGGTGACATCGATGGTCGCTGCTAAATCAGCGGCCTCCTTGTTGCGCCCGAGTGCAACCAGCACAGCGACTCGAATGGCTTTCCACTGGGCCGGCGCGGTCTTCCACGCGATCAACTTCCCATCATAAAGCGAAGCCGCCTGCGAGATCTCGCCTGACTTGTAGTAGGCGAGAGCCGCAACGCTCAGCGCGGCCAAGGAATTCGGTTCTTTATTAAAAATCTCTCTCGAAACCGCCACTGCTTCCTCAACATTATTCCCAGACAGAAGGCAAAGATAGGCGTAGTCGGAGCGCGCATCTTGAAGATTTGGGAAGGTTTCGAGCATTTCCGAATAAACCGGCAACAATTCAGAAGCGGAAGCCCCCTTGGGGGTAAATCGAATCAATCCAATAAAGCCTTGCATAGCGGTATCGGGGCGGCGGGCAAGCGTCCAAAAGGCCTTAATTCCCTCCTTATCATTTCCCGATTTCATCGCAAAGGCAGCGATGAATAGAGCTCCTTCGGGTTTTTCATAAAGAAGGTTTCGATGCATTTCCCGCCAAGCTTCTTCTGCCCGGGCTTTATCTCCCGTTTTTTCAGCGGAGTGAGCGAGAAATAGGCAACGAATCGTTTCGGAGAGTCCAACAAGACTATCGCTGTCGAGCAGGGCAAAAATCTCCGACCAGCGATTCATGGCAGCCAATGCATCGAGATAAATGAGAAGCCAAGTCGAGGAGGATAAGGCGCGTTCCTTTCCAATAAAATCAATCACTTCATGATGAGCACCCCTCCGATTCAACCAACGAGCAAATTCATTCTCTTCATCTGGATTTCCGGTGGCACGAACACGACGCAACTCCTCTATAACAGCTTGTCTTCTGGCAGGGTTCTCCTTGATACGAAGATCAGCTACGAGGAGTGCGTCGCTGGCATTGTGCAAAGGATGAGCGGCCAACCTATCACCTAATCCTGTCGTACTGGAATTACTGGGCATTGCGCGATCGAGTTGTAATTTGGCAAGCAATCGAAGGGACGCGATGCCGCTCGCGCTGGGAGATGCAGCTAAGGGAGTCAGAATCGCCTCCGCAGCGCGAGGATCGGCATTCCATATCAATGCCGCCAATGCAAGGCGGAGCTTTTCTGCGTCAGCCATGTTGAATTCTGGCAGAGACTTTTTCGCAAGAGCGATGGCATCGGGTATTTTTTTTCCCATCGCGAGCATTTGCATTTCCAAAATGGTCATTTCCACCGTTCGTTTGCCGGTGATCTTCGTAAATGCGGCGCGGGCGGTTTTTAGATTTCCCACTTTGATTGCCTGTCCGGCCAGTGCAATCAACTCGTCCGTATTCGCTTCATTTTTATGAGCCAGTATTTCCAGGGTTTTGATACATGAGGGATCACCAATTCGCGCATTTAATAATCGAGCTCGCCGAAAGATATCTTCATCTTGGGGAGCCATCAAAACCGCCCGACGCATAAGCATAAGAGCCCCGCTTTCGTCACCCTGATCCCAAGCCACCGAAGATTGATGTGTCAAATCCCTAGCACGCCAGATTTTGAGCAAACTATAAACAGGAGGGATCACGGCCCATACCAGAGCGGATAGGATGAGCACCCCCAAGATAATGCGCACTCGGATGTCAGCGAGCACTTCGAACACTCGTTCTCGGAAAGAAGGCGGCACCTCTTCGGTATCGTAGTCCGGCAAGAATTTGCTTTTATTCACAACCTCGGGACTATCGTCTTGTTGAAACAGGCCCTTTCGGGATCGCTTGCGGGCGCTTTTTTTTGTGCCTACAGGAAGTCCATCGACCGGATCTTCAATCTCCTCGCTCATGGTTTATTTTGAAGGTTTGCATCCTTGCGGATCAGGGTTGATTGGAGAAATTTTCGGAGAGTTTCGTTGGCTTGATCGACATCTGTGATATCCCATGCGGCGGCTTCGATCAAACGCTGACCACGATTGCGGACCCCCTCCTTCACCGCACGCCATCGCCCAGCGAGCGTATAGGCATAAGCGCTCGAACGACCTTCCCCCGCCCTCTCACCATCAGCAAGAATCGCGTGGTAAACCAAAACATAGCGACCTCGATCCGTGAAAAGAAAAACTCGAAAATAGATCTGCATGCCATCGACCTCGATCAACTGGGGATCAAGCTGCTTCACCAAAACCATGCCTACACTTGAAAGACAAGTCTGAGGGTCGTGAATGCTCACCGCCTGTATCGCTGACCTTCCCGCAGGCCACCGCAAATAAAAAAAGTGCCAAACCTGCTGTTTGTTATCCGTGAACCGTTCGGAAAAGCCCTCCGGGAAAAAAAGCATTCGCCTCGTACGGTCGGCGATCGGTTGTACTTTCGTGCCCCGAGTGCCCGAAGCAATCGTCCATTCTACCTCCTCAGTCCTACGAACCTCATGCAGACGATACCAAGCTTCCGTTCCGCCCAACGAAATCACTCCGAGTATAATCCAAGCCAAAGCGGTGCGCTGAATGATTGGAGACAAAGCCATTTGAGGCAGGGCAGTGACTCCGACTGGCGACCCTGCACCCTGCCGCGCGCTTCTTATCCTCTGATACGATAACGCGAGCGTCCACAGGCCGCCCATCGTGAAAGCTAGAATCAAGTACCCTGCGAGGTCATGCCATTTTTCTACGGCCGATACCCCTTGCACCGAAGCCAAAATCGAAAGCCCTGAGGCTCTGAGAAAGTTTCCAAAAAGCGCTAAGGCAAAGGCCGCAAAAACAAGGACACCCCTTGAAAAAAATCCAAACCTAAAAACTTCACCCAAGAAAAAAGCGGCCATGATGCCACTCTGCAGTGAGCGCACTCCACTACACGCCTCCTCGATACCGACCGTTCCAGTCGGAAGTGATATGAGGTTTCCCTGCCGCATCGCCTCAAATCCACACCAGTGAAGCATCTCGAGCACGGCGATCGTGTTTTTTTGCATCAACCAACCCATGATCGCGTTTTCAGCATTGCGAGGCCAGGGAACGGCAATCAGAAAAAAGACAATCGGAAAAAAGAAATGGCCCACCCACGCTGCGCCACCGATCAACCTCAACAGCGCAAGAGTGAAGCCGATTGCAAAAAAAGCCCCAAGAACACCGAGGACGCGCCATTCGGGATTGGCCTCAAAAAAAAGGGGCAATAAAGCGAGCGCGACACCAAAACCAGCGACCAGCACGACGGATCCAGTTTCCTCCTCGGGTGCTTGGGCGGGACGATCTTTCCATCGCATGTGAAAAAGCGCCATGCACAGGATAGGCACCAAAAAACCATAACTGTATTGCGAATCGATTTCCCAATCGTTCCAAAGCATCCGAATCGAGATCCACCAAGCAAGCAGAACAGATGCAAGAATCAGCCAAGGTTGGCTTTTTTCGGCTCCATTGGAAGCGGCGGCAGAGGAAAATCTATTCACACGGAATCTCTGGGAGAGTCACCTCCCTACCTCCCTTTCCCAAAAAACATAACATGCAATGTCTTGAGAACCACCGTGGCATCCAAAGCCAGAGAAAAATGCCGAATGTAGTAAAGGTCGTACATGAGCTTCTCCATGGTGTCCTCGATGCTCGAACCATAGGGATAGTTAACTTGGGCCCAACCCGTGATGCCTGGCCGCACCAAATGGCGGAAGTGGTAGTAAGGGATCGCGACTTCGTACCTCTCGACACATTTGATCCATTCCGCACGCGGTCCGATGAGACTCATTTCTCCGCGCAGCACATTCCAAAGCTGCGGCAACTCGTCAAGACGTGAAATGCGCAACCAGTGCCCGAGCCGCGTGACACGCGGATCTCCCTCAAGAGTGTATAGCCCCTTAAACTCACTCCCCACATCCATCGTTCGAAATTTGTAAAGCGTGAAGAGACTTCCATGCTGTCCCACGCGTGTTTGGCTAAAAATGATCGGCCCTCTGCGCTCGAGTTTGATCAATAAAGCCACAATCGCCATGACAGGAGAAAGGACAAGGAGAGTGATCGCGGCAACGAAGACATCAAAGACCCGCTTGAGCGAAGCAAACGGAGAATGCTGTACGAGTTGAAAGCCTGAATCCAAAGGCCAAGTACGACTCAGCAAGTCAGGAGGCATTTTATGCCAGTATGCCTCAAAAAACGAGTGCATCGTATAAACAGGAAGTTCTTGGAAGTGAATAGCCACTAGCGAAGTCAGAATTTCATTTTGAATACTTTCCGTGGAGCACGCCAAAAGAATACCTTCGTGTTCGAGGTGGATGTTATTCTCCAAGGTCTTCAGCACATCAGAGGCGAGAGACTCAAAAACGGGGGTGCCGGGGCCGGCTACATGAGTCCCCAGCGCCGATTCACTGGTCGCAAAAAAGTGCAGTTTGTGCCGGAGTTTGTTTGCTGTGTAATTTTTGTAAAACCTCTCAGCGGATTCAGGATCGCTGATCACGAGTAACCGGCGACTCGATCTGGAGCCCATAGCGGTGGAATACAAAAATCGCCTTTGCAAAAGGGTTAAAATCGAGAATCCCAGAAAGGAAAATCCGAAAATCGCACGACTGGAGGCGATCTTGCCACCAAACGAAGCCACAATATAAACGGCAAAAGCCGACGCTAGAAAGGCAATCAAACACGCGATGAGGTGCTCGCTCGAATACCCCAGCGATTTCATCTCCGAACGAGGATCGTAGGCCCCAATCAAGCTGAGGGTGAACACGGAAATCAGCAGCGGAAGATAAAGATCCACCCACTCATATCGGTTAAACTCACCAGTTAACTCAGTGATACCAAGATACATCCCAAGCCAGATTCCGCAATCAACAATAAGCAGTACAATCATCAAAAACCTCTCCCTTGCGGACCCCCTCACCACCTTTAACCCTCGAGGAAAGAGGGCCTTTGGCCTTAAGATATCTGCGATTTGATCCGGTACTGGAAGGGTTTCAGGAACCATCTGGTTGTCTGGGGTTGAACAGGTTGAAAGCTAGTAAGAATCTAGCGCGGCGGGCTTTTTTGTAAAGTGCTCTTTGTTTAGGTATCCGAGATTATTCTCCGAAGTCGGCCAAGCTTCTCATTTCTCAATCAGACTGCTTCGGCAGAGTTCGGCATAGAGTCCCCCCTGCGAAAGAAGCTCCTCATGGCGACCCCGCTCTGTAATGCGGCCCCGTTCCAAAACGAGAATCTGGTCGGCGTGGCGCACAGTCGAAAGCCTATGTGCAATGACAAAGCTGGTTCGCTTTTCCATGAGATGATCCAAGGCCTCCTGAATCAGCTTCTCGGTCGATGTATCCACACTCGCTGTGGCCTCGTCTAAAATCAGAATCGGGGGATTTTTAAGAAGAGCCCGAGCGATGGAGAGACGTTGCTTCTCACCAACACTGAGCTTCACTCCACGTTCGCCAAGCGGGGTATGCAATCCCTCGGGTAATCGGCGAATGAAATCCACCGCATTCGCCGCACGAAGCGCCTCCCACATTTCTTCCTCGGAAGCATCCGGCTTACCGATGCGCAGATTTTCCGCCGTGGTGCCGTTGAATAAAAAACTCTCCTGCGTGACCACGGCAATATTGTGCCTCAAATGCCGACGCGACATCGACCTCAATGGAACGCCATCAATCGTAATCCCCCCGCTGGTGAATTCGTAAAAGCGCACAAGCAAGTTAACGATCGTGGATTTCCCGGCACCTGTAGGCCCGACTAAAGCGACCATGGATCCGACTGGAACTTCGATCTGAATGTCGTCGAGCACAGGTAGCTTCGGGTCATAAGCAAAACTCACATTCTGATAAACAACATGTCCCTGAATCGGTTGGCATATCGACCCTTCGCTCTCGTCGTGCTCCGCATCGGCATCCATGATCTCGAATACACGATCGCCGGCGGCACGGCCGGATTGGAATATTTGGTTGAGTTGGTGCAAGCGACCGACAGGCTCATAGAGATAACGAACGAGAACAAAAAATGCGACCAGTGCACCAATTTCCATTCCCCCACGCAGAACCTGAGCGGTTCCAAATCCAGCTACCATAAGCAATCCGGCCGAAGACAAAAACTCCATGCCTGGCTGGTAGAGCGCCCAAGCCTTCATCACGGTGAGAGTTTCCTTCCGCACCTTGTTACTCGCTGCATCAAAGCGTATGTGCTCCCGTTCCTCACTTGTGTAGGTCTTGATCTGGCGAATGCCGGCAATGTTGTCGTGAAGGAGAGAGTTGAGCTCCGAAACCGCCTTGCGCTGACGCCGGTAACGTGAGCGCGCCGTAAGCGTGTAGGCCATCGCCCCAGCGGCGAGGAGGGGAATGGGAGAAAGCGCTGCAAGCGTGAGCATCGGGCTGTAGGTCAGCATGAGGGCGCTGACGACGAGAATTTGAAGGACGGACACCGTTCCCTGCTCAATGCCATCGATCAAAACGCGCTCCACACTTGTGACGTCCTCGACCAATCGAGTCATAATGTCACCGGTCGCACGGTTATCGAACCAATGAAGGGGCAACTTTTGAATGTGCGCGTAAAGCTCGCTGCGAAGATCAAAGATCACGTGCTGCTCGAAGTGATTGTTGAAAATAATGCGCAGGGAATTAAGAAGATTCTGGGCGAAAAAGGCTGCGAATCCCACGCAAACAAGCGGCAAGAGCAATTCCGGACGATTTTTTCCGATCACCTGATCGACGATCTGTTGGGTAACCGCTGGGAAGACCACGACCATCAATGTCCCCAACAATGCACAAAACAGCGTGGCAAATGCCAATAAGGGATACC
>CAMBAQ010000081.1 GCA_945863785.1 Chthoniobacter flavus | reverse complement strand
TCGAAACGGAGGGGAGGATCGGGCGTTCGTTGAGGTAGTAGCGGATGATCTGGGAGGCAAAGGGGAGGAGAGCCCGATCGTCGGAAATCTGGGATCCGATTGCATTGATCACAGCCACGCTCTGCCTTCGGACGCAGTGTGCCAACCCTGGTATTCCCAAATTGGAATCGCGGCGCAAAACCATCGGATCAAGCCATTGGTCGGATACACGAGTGTAGATCACGTCCACCTTGTCCAAGCCGGAAACAGTTTTGAGATAGACTTCGTCATTCAAAACAAGCAAGTCGCCACCTTGCACTAGCGGGATGCCCATTCGGCGGGCGAGAAAGCTGTGTTCCGAGTAAGCTGGGCTTAGCGGGCCCGGGGAAAGCAGGACAACCATCGGATCGGATTCCTTCGAAAATGAGCGAAGCATTTCCAGAATATTGGTTGGCACATCCGATATCGAAAGAATGCCGGTATCCTGAAACGACTGGGGGATCACCCTCGTGAGCGCGCGTCGGTTTTGGATCATGTAGGACATGCCCGAAGCGTTGCTGAAATAGTGGTGCTTCGCGGCCAGTTGCCCATCGGGAAGGCGGCAAATGCTCATTCCGCTGAGGTGCAGGTAGGCTCCGGCAGGTAATGGGAGGCCGGTTGCGGCACGCTGAAAAAACGGACTCCCTAGCACAGGAGTTATCGGGATCACTCCGTCGAGGAGGATTTGTTTTTTTGAGTATATATCCTGAAGAAACATCTCAAAGGCTTTAAGGCGTTGGCGAATGCCGTTCGTGAGAGGTTCCCATTCATCCGGAGTGAAGATCTGCGGAAGGAGATCGCAAAACCAAGCGCGCTGGCCCCAAACGCGATCGCGCTTGATGTCAAAAGTGACACCCATCTCGCGCATGGTCGCCTCGAGTTGTTCATCCAATGCACGCACCTGAGGGCGTGGCATTTCGTTCAGGCGATCAAATAGGGCGCGGTAAACCTCGCGGGGCTTTCCCTCGGAATCGAAGGTTTCATTATGGGTCGGAAAATCCCATTGCGAGCTCATCGCGTGTGTCCCATTTCCGCGAACCATTCGCGGGTTGCATTCACATCTTTTGAAATTTGAATTTTGAGAGCATCCACATTTTGAAATGGGATTTCGGGTCGAAGGAACTCGAGGAATTGGACATCGATTTTTTGCCCGTAGAGATCGCCGGCGAAGTCCAAGATGTGAACTTCTAGGACGCGCTTCGGATTGTCTCCAATGGTCGGTCGAGTTCCCAGATTGGCGACGCCGTTCAGAGATTGTCCGGAGACATTGACTCTCACGACATATACCCCATTCGGAGGCAGGAGTTCGTTATTCAAGCCAAGATTCGCGGTGGGAAAACCAAGCTTGCGGCCGAGTTGCGCGCCTGGGAGCACGACGCCGGAGAGCGAGTAGTTCCTCCCGAGCATGGTTTCGGCCGAACGGAGATCGCCTTCCAAAAGGGCTTTGCGGATGAGTGTGCTGCTCACCACCGCATCACCGATTTTGAAGGGTTCCACCTCCGTAGTAAAAAATCCATTCCCTTGGCCCATTTCTCTTAAGAGGGAGGCATTGCCGCTGCGGTTTTTGCCAAACATCCAACCTCTGCCTATGCAAATCCCTGCTAGGTGAGGGGTGGCGCGGGTCAGTTGAAGAATAAAATCGGAAGCTTCTGTGGCAGCGAAGTCCGCATCAAAGCGAACGACGAGGGTGTTTTCGATGCCGAGACTCTCAAATAAACTCAATTTGGATTCGGTGGAGGTCAGAAGTTGAGGGACCTCGCTCGGACGAAGCACGGCGGCGGGGTGAGGGTCAAAAGTGAGTGCCACGGCTGTCCCCCCAATCTCTCGAGCAGCAGACTGGGCTGTACGCAGAACGGCTTGATGCCCGAGATGGACACCATCAAATACACCCGCCGCCAAAACAACGAGATCCCCGATTTCCCCCAACTCGTCGATGGAATGCAGGATTCGCATCAGGCACCGCGGAGTCGGGATACGGCAGGAAGACTCAAGACACGTTGGGCCACGGCATCCAATGGTCCCGCTTTGAGTTCATCGACAGTGATGGCTCCCTCCACACTGAATCGCCCGGATTTGGTGCGGCGGAGGGCTTTGAGGTGGGCGCCACAACCAAGTTCGGCACCGATCTCGTGCGCGTAGGTGCGAACGTAAAAACCTTTGCTACAGACAACGCGAAAATCAATTTCCGTGGGACGAATGGCGATGATCTCGTGGGCGTAAACATGGACGAAGCGGGGTTCGCGTTCAACGACCTTGCCTTGGCGGGCGAGCTTGTAGAGCGGGACTCCGTCCTTTTTGATCGCGCTCACCATCGGGGGCGTTTGATAGAAGTCGCCGTGAAATTTGGCGAAGGCCGCATCGATCTGCTCGCGAGTGAACTCGGGAACGGGGGAGGATTTCGTGACTTGGCCGTCCGAATCTTGGCTATCCGTTTCCTCGCCCAGTTTGAGCGTGCCGACGTATTCCTTGTCCTCGCTCATGAGGAGATCCTGGATTTTGGTGCCGCGACCGATCGTGATGATCAGGAGGCCCGTTGCCAAAGGATCGAGTGTACCACAATGGCCGACTTTTTTTGTGTTGAGTGAGCGGCGGGTGATCGCGACCACATCGTGCGACGTCATCGCCTGCGATTTGTCGACTAATAATACACCGTCAATGTCTGTTCCTGATCTCATTCGATAAAACTTTCAAAAATTGGGTTTTGGCATTTTCCAGTGTTCCATCCATGCGGGCGCCGGCTGCCATCGGGTGTCCGCCACCTCCGAAGACCGCGCAGACTTTGCAAACATCGATCGAGGGTTCTTTGGAGCGCGAGCTGACGCGGACTTTGTTTTCGGGAAGTTCCTCGAAAAAGACGGCCGCCTCAACGCCTTCGATCGAGCGAAGGTGGTCGATAATGCCTTCATTGTCCTCGGGCAAAACTTGCAGGCGCTCGACTTCAGCCAACGGAAGCGAAAAGGTGGCAATGCGGTCGTCGCAATGGAACTCAGCCGTATTCAAAGCAAATCGCAGAAGCTCAAAGCGGCGGCGGGGTTGGCTGTCGTACATGGAGCGCGATAGTCCAGGTACGTCCACTCCGCAGGAAATTAAATGCGATGCAGCGGCAAACGTCCTCTCGTTGGTGCCTGCATATTGGAAGGATCCGGTATCTGTTGAAATTGCGGCGAAGAGATTCGCGGCCATTTCCGGTGTGATACGGGCTCCGACATGACGAAAAAATTCGAATAAGATCTGGCCGGTCGCTGGAGCTGTCGGGTCTATATAATTGATGTCGCCGAAACTTTGATTGCTCACATGGTGGTCGATGTTGACCAGCGGGGTGCCTGGCGCGATCGAGTCCAGCACAATGCCGAGGCGGTTTTTAACCGACGTGTCGAGGGCTACGAAAATATCGAATATTTGGGGAGTACTTGTCGGAAGAGTGACGATTTCGTTCTTCGGCAGGTAATGAAATTTGGAGGTCGAGCCTTCCTCATTCCATGCGGTGACTTCTTTCCCGCAATCCTTCAGCCAAAGGGCGAAGGCGATTGTGGAACCTAATGCATCAGCATCCGGGCGGATGTGACTGGCTACACCGACTGTTCGCGCGTTTTGCAGCGCCTGCGCAATATCATCAAAGTTCTTCGTCAGCATTGGGTTTGATCTCCATAAGGCCGAGTTCATTCATCACATTCAATACCCGAGATCCGCGCTCCATGGCCTCATCGATGTGGAAGTTGAGATGTGGGGTATGTTTGATCCTGACACGTTTGGACATCTGGCTCTGCATCAAAACGCGGTTGTGCTCGAGGAGTTCGATGACTCGACGTTGCTCCGCCTTGGTCCCGAGGGCGGATATAAAAACATGCGCCTGTTTGAGATCGGGGGTGATATCTACGGAACTAATCGTGACTAAAAGGTTGCCGAAATCAATGTCCCGGAGGAAGAGGGCACTCAGTTCACGTTTAATGACTTCGCACACTCTAGCGAGGCGGTTTTTCATACAGAATAAGTCTATTGGGCGGGGTGGTTGACCCCGCCGCGTGATTTTTTAGAGTTGCTGAGGGATTTTCTCGAGCGTGTAGCACTCGATGATGTCCTCAGGCAGGTATTCTGAAAAGTCGCCCAGCTTAATGCCGCATTCAAGGCCAGCGCGAACCTCTTTGACGTCGTCCGCGAAACGCTTGAGCGTGGCGAGACCTCCGTCGTAGATGGGTTGGCGGCGGCGAAGGACGCGGGCGCGCGCTGTGCGAGCGATGCGACCATCGAGTACCATGCAACCGGCCACACGACCTTTGGTGAGGTCGAAGACTTGGCGGACTTCGGCATGACCGATGATAGCTTCGCGCAACTCTGGTGAGAGCAAGCCGCTCATCGATTCACGGATTTGGTCGATCAGCTCATAAATGATGCTGTAGAGCTTGATTTGAACGCCTTCGCGCTTGGCGGCTTGGGCTGCCGTGTTCTCAGTTTTTGTGTTAAAGCCGATGATCACTGCATTCGAAGCGCTGCTGAGCATGACATCGGATTCCGTGATCGGACCAACAGCGGAGTGAATGATGTCGAGGGTGATCTTTTTTTGAGGGATATCCGCGAGGGATCCTACTACGGCTTCCAGCGAGCCCTGCACGTCACACTTGAGAATGATCTTGAGTGTGGGTTTCGCATCCGAGGCCAGATTTGCAAAGAGGTTTTCCAGTGTCGTGCGTTGAGCGCCAGACAACTTGGTGTCACGGGAACTAGCGACGCGTTCTTCGCTGAGAATACGGGCGGACTTCTCCGAGTCCATAACCATCAGCTCATCACCTGCATTGGGTAGTCCGCTAATGCCGAGAACTCTGACCGGCATGGATGGACCAGCTTCTTTGACCGGTTTGCCGAGATCGTTGATGAGTTGCTTCACTTTCCCCCAATAGTTTCCGCAAATGAAGACGTCACCCAAACGAAGTGTGCCCATCCGAACAATCACGGTGACTGTCGGGCCTCGGCCTTGCTCGACTTGTGCTTCGATGACGCTGCATCGGGCGTCGAGAGTCTCGCTGGCTTTGAGCTCGAGCATTTCGGCTTCGAGCAACATGAGGTCGAGAAGTTCATTGATTCCGGTGCCTTTTGTGGCACTTACGGGAACGCAAATCGTATCGCCACCCCAGTCTTCAGGAGTGAGTCCGCGTTCTTGCAGTTGCTTCTTCACGCGGTCGGGGTTGGCGCTGGCGAGATCGATTTTGTTGATTGCGATGACGATTTTCACCTTCGCCGCCTTGGCGTGCGAGATGGCCTCGATGGTTTGAGGCATAAGCCCGTCGTCGGCTGCGACAACGATAACGGCAATATCCGTAACGTTTGCACCGCGTGCTCGCATCGCTGTGAAAGCGGCGTGGCCGGGAGTGTCCAAAAATGTGATGGAGTGACCATTGCGATTAACGCTATAAGCTCCGATGTGCTGAGTGATTCCTCCAGCTTCACCGGCGGCGACGCGAGTTTTGCGAATGGCGTCAATCAGCGAGGTCTTGCCGTGATCGACATGTCCCATGAAAGTGATGATCGGCGCGCGAGATTTCAGTACATCGCCCTTGGGTGGCTCGGGAGCCTTGGGGGCCTCGACCTTGGTCTCAACCTTGTGGTGACCTTTTGAGGTGTCCTTGCGGTCTCTCTCCAGCACGAAGCCGTGCATATCACATATTTTTGCAGCTACATCCGGCTCGATAGTCTGGTTGAGATTTGCAAAGATCGAGAGAGCCATTAACTCCTTGATGAGTTGGAAGGGCTTGAGATCGAGTTGCTCAGCCAGATTCTTGACGATGATCGGTGGCTTGAGGTGAAGAACTTTTTTGCCGGAATCTTCAGACTCGGACGGAGTCTCGATAACCTCTTCCGCGGGTGCTTCTGGGGCGGGAGTTTCGGCGACGGGCTCTGGTTTTGGTACTGGGCGAGGTTTGGGAGGGGCCTTGTCTGTAAGGGGTCGGATGAAATGCTGGAGAGAAGCTGCGCCGGAGGCTTTTCTTACTTTTTTGACAGGGGCAAGAAGATCAACGGTCGGAGCTTGGACTTTAGGCTCGACTGGAGCGGTCTCGGCAGCGGCAGCGGGGGCTTCAGCCAGTGGGCGCGCGGAACGGGTCGTAACCGAAGTCCTGCGCGATGTTGCCGGCTTTTCTCCGGTTGTTTTTTTCTTGATTTTCTCTGCCATATATAAATTGGAGCCGGGGAGACGTATTCATATCCCTCAGGCGACGGGAGTTTTTTGTGCTGCCTGTGCCGCTGAAAGGATTTTTTGACCAGTTTCGAGATCTGCACCGAGAACCTCGGCAATATCATCCGCTGCGCACATGAGGATGACTTCGATCGAGTTCATGCCGCCGCTGGCCAGTTGTTGGGCGACTTCTTCGGTCACGCCAAGAATATCGGCCATCGAATGGGCGGCCTCAGCGGTGCGGTTCTGGATGACTTGGGCATCCCGTTTATCTTCTTCGATATCGACGTCCCAACCGGTCATTTTTGAGGTGAGGCGGGCATTTTGTCCACGGCGACCGATAGCGAGGGAAAGATCGTCCTTGTGGACGAGGACGCGGATGCGCTTCTTCTCTTCGTCGGCTGTAATGGCGCGGATATTGGCGGGTTTGAGGGCGGCGGTGACGAATTTCACCGGATCGGCATCCCAGCGGATGATATCAACTTTTTCGTTATTGAGCTCACGAACGATATTTTTGACACGGGCCCCGCGCATTCCAACGCAGGCACCGACAGGATCGACTTTGGCATCGGCGCTGTGGACGGCGACCTTTGTGCGGAAGCCTGCCTCGCGGGCGATGGCTTTCAGCTCAACCGTGCGGTCGGCGATTTCGCTGACTTCGAGTTCGAATAGGCGGCGGACGAAGTTCGGATGGCTGCGGGAAAGGATGATCTCCGGTCCGCGGGATCCGCTTTCGACGGCGACGACGTAGGCGCGGAGCTTGTCTCCGACGTTATATTCCTCAGTCATGACGCGCTCACGGTTCGGCATCACACCTTCAAATTTGCCGAGATCCACGATCACATCGGAGCGGTCAAAGCGGCTGACTGTGCCGGTGACGATATCGCCGGTGCGATCTTTGAATTCCTCATAAATCATCTCGCGCTCGATCTGGCGGAGGCGCTGGTTGATTGCTTGGCGGGCGGCCTGTGCAGCGATGCGGCCGAAATCCTTCGGCGTCACTTCCACGTCGAGTTCTTCGCCGGCTTGGACATCGGATTTAATCAATCGGGCTTTAGCCAGAGAGATTTCCTCATGGGCGTTAGCTGGTTTTTCCGCGACAATTAGTTTCGCGATGGCTTTGATAGCGCCGGATTGAGGGTTGATCTCAATGCGAAGTTCGCGGGTTCCGGATGTGAAGGTTTTTTTCGATGCCGCAAGGATGGCTGTAGAAATGGCTTCCACCAGGATATCGCGCTTGATGCCCTTTTCGCGCTCGAGGTAATCGAGCATTGTCGTAAGATCGGAATTCATAAATCGGTGATTCCAGAGCACAACAGCGAACGGGATCCTCCCCGAACGCTTCATTCTCTGGAATCGTCAAATATGAGCACTCCTCCAACCATGGTCAAGCAACAAGGGCATGGTTGGCGGGTTTTTTATTCCAAGGTTGGATTACTCGGTGGAGCGGACGGCGTAGTGTGCGACAAAATCTCTCCGGAAATCCTGAAAAGTCCCACCGAGAATGTGGTCCCGCGCGGTTCTGGCGAGTCCGATGTAAAAGTGCAGGTTGTGGATGCTGATGAGACGGAGGCCGAGAATTTCCTCCGCTTTGACCAGATGTCGAAGATAGGCGCGGGTGAAATTCTTACACGCATAGCAGCGGCAGCCTTCCTCGATGGGAGAACTGTCTTCCGCGTAGGGGGCATTTTTGAGATTGATCGTTCCTTTGGCCGTGAAGGCGGTGCCATTTCGGGCTAATCGGGTGGGCAGCACGCAATCAAACATATCCACCCCGCGAGCGATCATTTCGATAATCTGGGGAGGGGTTCCCAAGCCCATCGCGTAGCGGGCGTGATCGTGTGGCAGGAATGGGATGGCGCTCTCAACAGCGCAAAACATCTCGGGTTCGGGTTCGCCCACACTGACTCCGCCGATCGCGTAGCCGTCGAATCCAATATCCACTAATGCACGGGCGCTTTTTTCTCGGAGATCCGGGTAG
>CAMBAQ010000080.1 GCA_945863785.1 Chthoniobacter flavus | reverse complement strand
CCGCTCTAAGAAGAGTCTCTTCGTTTACGGTTCTAGCGAAGTCATCCAAAAAGCCATATCCCAAAGCGGCCAGCGAACGACACTCCTCGAATTCCATATTTGAAATACCGAGCCCTAATTTTTACCCCCCACGGTACCTTTTCACTTATACTGATCCCGCCACCCTCCCGCTTTGGGAATCTTTTTGCCTGTCGCAGTTGTTGCGACTTCGGGTGTGTATAATACTGGAGAAACGCATTTAAAAAACATTCAACAGAACCCCTTTTTTTATGTCCGACCAAGATACTGACGATATTCCATCATCCGATAGCGATGAGGCCTTGGAATGGTTGATTGAGCACTGTGAATCTAAGAATTTAAAATTCACAGTTTGCCGCGAGAACAAGCGGATTAACTTTAAGCTCAACCGCCCGCATACCTACTACGATATCAGCCTACGCCTCACGAATGACGATGAGATACTTCATATTGATATCGTGTATCCGTTTCTTGCAAACGATGAGAAAATGCGCCCCGCACTTATCGAGTTTTTTACGCGGGCGAATTATGGCCTCGTCTTAGGGGGATTCCAGATCGATCACCGTGACGGGGAGACTTTCTACCACATGGGGTATCTTATTCCCGATGGTGGGCTCACAGATGAGGGTGTCACCCGGATGGTTTCCAACGCGATTGCGATTTGTGACCGCTATTTTTCTGGCGCCATGCGCACTCTCTTCGCTGGTGAAACTCCCCAGGATGCCATCTACCTTTGTGAATTAGACTACCAGACAACGGATGATGAAGAAGTGACCAAAACACCTCCTTCCGAAATTCAAAATGCAGCCCCTCAGCAACTCAAGGATAGGGAGCAATCGGATATTTCGGAATCCGATGAACTTTTAATCGCGCGATGCTTGCAGCTCATTGTCGTAGAAAAACGTGCCGCCAGATCCTTGCTGCAACGACGATTGAAGCTCGGCTACACACGTGCCGTTAGAGTGATGGAGATCCTTGAGCAACGTGGCATCGTAGGACCCAAGAATGGAGATAACGACCAAGAGATCCTTGTCGATTTAACCGCTTTCTTACCCGAAGAGAATCCGAAGGCCAAAAAAACTCCTAAAAAATCCAGCAAGAAAAAGAATTCTCCTTAAGAAATCTCAACCTACAAACACCCTATGGCCGACTCGACTATTACCTGTCCAAGCTGCAAAAGCGACATCCCCCTTGGCGAAGCCGTCGCACACCGACTTCGGGAGGAACTCGCTGCGGATTTTGAAAAAGAGCGTCAGCGACTCACCCAAGCGATCTCTGAGCGGGAAGCCAAGATTGCCAGTGAGCGCAAGGCCATTGAAGAGCGTTCCCGTGCCGTTGCTGACGAGATCTCACGGGGATTGGATGTCGAGCGAGCGAAGCTTCGTGATGCAGCACTACGTGAGGCCGCTGAGCAATCTGCTGTAGCTATGAAGGATCTTCAGGCACAGCTCGAGTCCCAACAAAAGCGCCTCGCCGAAGCTCAAGGTGCCGAATTGGAGCTTCGCATAAAACAGCGAGAACTCGCCGAAGCCAAGGATGCCATGGAGCTCAATATGGCCCGCAAGTTGGACGAAGAGCGCCAGCGCATCTCCGAAGAAGCCCGAGTGAAAGCAGCGGAAGCTGAGCAACTCAAGATCGCCGACAAGGACAACAAGATTCGCGATCTTCAAGAGCAGATCGGCGCCCTCCAGAAGCGTGCCGAGCAAGGCTCCATGCAGTCCCAAGGGGAAACTCTCGAGATCGCCTTAGAAAACACTCTCCGAACCGCATTTCCCTTCGACGAAATTATTGAAGTCAAGAAAGGCCAACGCGGAGCCGATATCATTCATCGCGTCCGCACAAATACCGGTGTCGACTGCGGCACCATCCTCTGGGAAGCCAAGCGTGCTGCCAATTGGTCAGCAGACTGGCCCACGAAGCTAAAGGATGACCAGCGCGAAGCCAAGGCCGACCTAGCCGTCATTGTCACCACATGCCCGCCTGCTGGACTACGTGGCATCGGGCAGGTCGATGGCATATGGGCCTGCGAGACGCCATTTGCGATCGCCATCGCCACAGCACTTCGCCAAGGCTTAGTTGCCACAGCCAACCTTCGACTTCAGCAGACGAACAGCGTAGATAAAATGGCTCTGCTCTATAAGCATCTGTGCAGTGTTCCTTTTCGGCAAAATATTGAAGCCATTGTGGAGTCATTCAAAGGTCTCAAAGATCAGCTCGACGCCGAGAAACGGGCCTTTGCTAAGCAATGGAAGGAACGCGAATTCCAACTCGAGAAAGCCATCACCCATACCGCTGCCCTCTACGGCGGCATCCAAGGCATAGCCGGTCGAGAAGCCCTCCCAGAAATCCGCTCTCTCGCTCTTCCCATGTAATTGAAAGGACCAATGGCAGTTGCGTGTGAATTTATTGATGTGATTGTGCCGATTGAGCGGATCGATGCGGTTTACCCTGGAGGATTTGCGGCATTTAAGTCGCAGAATGCGGATCTAGTCCATGGTCGGTTTTGGCATGACAGTCACCTTTTTCGTGATGGCGTAATGAGTCCACAGGATGTCAGTTGCGTGGTGGATTTTTGGGAGGGGTATGGCCTTACCCCATTTGGAAAAACAGCTGATGGAGTCACATTCTGGAAAGATATGTGCGCTGTCGAGGCCATGATGATCGGGGGAGCAACCTTGCCATGCGATTGGATTGAGGTCTGCAGCCAAGAAAGATGCGCATGGAAACGCGGTTCCGATAAAGGCGAAATTATAGGCAGGTGGAATCAGAATAAATTGGATTCAAAAGCCTAAAAAATTTCGAAATCGCAGATTTTAAGATCCCCAATTTGATTTTCCCAATAATCTGCATCACAAAAATGCTCTCTCTGCCTACGTTTCCATCCCGCCACTGCATCACGCCGTAGTCGCGAAGCGCGAAGGCGGATGCATCACGCCGTAGTCGCGAAGCGCGAAGGCGGATGCTTCGCGCCTGAGTTGCGAGGTACGAAGGCGGATGCATCACGCCGTAGTCGCGAAGCGCGAAGGCGGAGCGTCACATTCCGTTTCAGTTTTCTTCGTCACTCGGTTTCGTGATGCAAAAAAACCAATCGGGTATAATCTGGTAGTTTTTCGGGTTGTTATTCCGGTTTAATCCGGTATATATTCCGGTATCATGCAGGCAGAAACCATTCAAATCACATCGGAATTGCTGGCTCTGATTAGTGAGGTTGACGAGTTTAAGGGTGCATGGCGCGCCCTTGGAACCCTGGCGCCGGAGCGCCTAAAGGCGCTGCGCCATGTCGCCACCATCGAAAGTATCGGATCTTCCACCCGCATTGAGGGGAGCAAGATGACCGACCGAGATGTTGAGCGCCTGCTTGCCAACCTAGAAATCCAACGCTTCAGCAGTCGCGACGAGCAGGAAGTCGCCGGCTATGCCGATGTCATGGAAACCATCTTCCACGCATGGGCCGAGATTCCTATCACGGAAAACCATATCAAACAACTTCACCGCGACCTTTTGCGCCACAGCGATAAAGACGAGCGGCACCGTGGTGAATACAAGACCTTGCGCAATGATGTGGGAGCCTTCGACGCAACCGGCAACATGATCGGCATTGTGTTCGAGACGGCTACGCCTTTCGACACGCCGCGCCGCATGGCAGAGTTGCTGAAATGGTTGAATGACGCCCGCGAGTTGAAGCGCATTCACCCGCTGCTGATCGTCGCCGTGTTCATCGTTACCTTTTTGGAAATTCACCCATTCCAGGACGGCAACGGTCGATTGAGCCGCATCCTGACCACCCTCTTATTATTGCAGGCTGGCTATGCTTATGTGCCGTATTCATCACTGGAATCGGTGATCGAGAATAGCAAAGAAGGCTACTACTTGGCCTTGCGGCAGACGCAAGGCACCATCCGCACTGAGACTCCGAATTGGCAACCTTGGATTACCTTTTTCATGCGCGCCATGCAGCAGCAGAAGCGACGCTTGGCCGTGAAGGTTGAGCGCGAAAAAAATGCCATGGCCGTCCTGCCGGAGTTGGCCGTTAAAATTCTGGATTATGTGCGCGACAATGGTCGCGTCACAACCCGCGACATGGTGCGCGAAGCCGAGGCAAGCCCCAACACACTCAAAGCCATCTTCACCGCACTGGTTAAAAAAGGCCTTCTGGTCCGCCACGGCGGAGGGCGATCAACCTGGTATGCGCTACCGTGATCCGTGCCCATTAGCCTCATCCGTGGTTCAAATAATCGTCTTTTCCGTAAATTTTCCTGCCCTCCCGCGACTGCTTCACGCCGGATTTGCGAAGCGTGAAGGCAGACAGAGAAGGCTGCCATCCCGCCGCAGCTAGCTCCCGAGCGCGTTGGCGGACGTGAGCACGATTTGACTTTCCTGCCAGCGGAGAGCCGTTGGCAGAAGTTCACCATGCCGGATGGTTGCGGACTTATAGTGGATTTTGCCGATGGGTGTCCGTTATTGCTTCCGAGCACGCCCTTGCAATATCTCAAGCGAATCCACAGGGAATTGCTTGCCGCTCTGTTTTATAACCTCACCCCAGTTGTGGAAATCTTTAGGAGGTTGGTATTTGTTGCAGTTCTTGTCATATTGGCCCTTGATACCAGTCAGTCGGTACATGGAGTCTGTGGCGGCTGCTTTGACTCCATCGTCGGTACAACGTGACCCGATGAAGAAATCGTTGCCCGGCCAGGAGACATGATCCCAGGCAACGATGCTATATAATTCACATCCATCAAATTCTCCTGGCGATTCTTCGTAAGCTTTGGGCGGGCAAAGTTGGGGCTTATTTGCATTTCCTGAAGCTCGGAGAGGACGAACCAAAAAATCGATTCCATAGATTTTCTCACGCTGGTTTGCGCATTCGCTATATGGGTCGAAATAAAGAGCGCGAATGTGTGGCAGATCGGCAGCGTTTTCTGCGAGTAATCGTCGAAGAACGGATTCAAGCATTTTTCCAATAGTCCCGCAAAATGGGCCCGCAAATTGACCACACCCCAATCCGGGAACTGTAATAAATGCAGGCGATCCAGTTTCGGAAGATCTTGTGTTGATCCATTCCAAGACCGGTAAAAGTCTGCGCTCGTAGAGTGAAAAGAATCCCTCGGGGGAGATCGTGCTGTCCGAGCCTACAACCTCATTCCAATCGGCTGGAGTGCAATCACAGCCGTTCCGAAGGAGAGCGCCGGGAGTAAAGACAAGCGTCCCCTGAAATGGCCTATCATAAACGACAGGATTGGTATGATGCCCATTGTCATAAATCTCCACTGGCACGCCAACGGAAATGTCACCCAGCAGACCGAGTTCAACAAGATTCCAATCGGAACCATCTCCCCGCACCATACTCTCTGCGAAGATTTGAGGTATTTTCGTTTTGAGCAATTCGGCAAGAAGATCGGAGTCGGAAAAACTTCTGATCGGCTTCTGATTTATTCGAGCAGCAAGGAGTTTCCCAGCTTGGCTCGCTCCCGCAGTAAGTTGGCCCAAGTAGACATCGGTGCGCTCCCTTGTTTCTGTTGGAACAATGATTGAGTGCGTTAGAAATTGGGGCTGCTTCATTTTAAAAACTAGTAACTACTCGGAAAGTTGCGAACAAGGATTCATCCCATTTCATCCTTAAAAATGAAATAATGAGGTGCGATCGCTACACGCCGAGTCTTAAAACTTCTTTCCCCCGTGTTGCATTTCCTGCGACTTCGTCCGTGCTAAAATGCAGAGCAAAAATCACCATGCTGTCCCTATGTCCTGACATGTTACCTGTGTCTGACCGTTTCGTCTTAAAACTTAATGCTTAATTGATGAAACTAAATTTCACCCTTCGGGCTGCCTGCGGCAGTCTTTCTCCGCTTCGCTCCGATTCTTAAAACTCTCCCCGTCCCGCCACCAGTTACTCGCCACTTTTACCTTTCACCTTCCTACCTTTCACCTTCCCACCTTTATGACCTCCTCCGACTTGATGATTTCAATGACCAAAGCCGACTTTGATGTCGATTTGATCGGCACCTGCGGCACATCTGCGCTTTTTGGAGCGCTTCGAAAAGGCGGCACCGAGCGTGTCTCTACTGCCAATGGCCCCTGGCAAACCCATGTCATGGGCGTCTGGCATTTCGTTGCCGTGACGGGGGAGGGGACTCTATTTCAGACGCGCCAGTGGCACATCCCGCGCTACGAGATGGCTCGCGAAATGGCCCAGAGGAAAAAAGTCTTCGATCAGCTTGGAGACCGCAGTTCCTCGCCCATAGCCGGCGAAATCGCTGGCCTCAATATGAGAATGGCGAATCCAGAAAATTTGGCCGTTCATCTTCCCGGCGGAGAGGTTTTCGCCATAGACCCTGCATTCACTCTCAAACTCCAAAGCGACATTCCGCTCCTCAAAACTGCCCGTCAAAAAGTCTGTGAACGTGATGGTGAGTTTTTCATTTCACTGCTCAAGACCGCTGCAGGGCACCCTATCGAGTCGTCATCCCAAGCCCTGCTGGAGGCTATCGCTTTTGAAGATGCCACACACCCGCACATGACTGCTGGGAATTTCGGCATCTACTCGGCCTTCTGCACTTATCGGGATTTTGAAGACTCCATCCAGATGCCCGACTCGCTCATCCGCGATCTGCTCGCGGGCCAACTCGAATACGATCCAGAGGACGTCCCCAGCGACATCCACGATCTTTTTGTGACCACTCAGCGCCGTCTGCTTTCGCAGTGCATTTGGGGTCGCGGCCTCAAGATGGGAATTGATGAGGCCGCCCCCATCCTTGCTCGAGGAATGGCCAAGCTGACCCGTACCCAGAGAGCCCAATTCATGTTGATGAATGGCATGCACAGCGCCGGTCTCTTCCTGCCATTAGCTGCGCTTCTAGGGCTTTGCGATTTCGACGAATACGCCCACCGCATGTGCCAAGGTTTTCAACCCGACTCTCCCGAGGAGCAGGACCGCAGAAAAGAAACTGCCTTCATCAAGCTCTTTGGAGATATTTTGAGGCCCCCTGAAGAAGCCTCTGCAGAAGAGGACGAAGAAGAGGATGAGTATCCAGAGCCAGGCGCTTTAGAAGATTGCCCGATATGCGGGAGAAAAAACAACCCCGACGAAGATGATACCTGCGAGCACCATTGGGCAGTGATAGTCGATGACGAGATCGACAGTAATGATCCCAAATACTTGGAATTCGAGAGTGAGTGGGAAGTCGCGATCGAAACAATGAATGAAGTCTTGGATTTAATAAATGAGAGTTCCGATGACGACGAGGACTCCGATGACGATGCGCAAATGCGATTTGATTCGATTCTTGATAGCTATGGATTTACCGATTACGCGCCAGAGCTAACTGCCGCGATGGCCTTTGTGGATTTGGTTCCGTGCGATGTCGGCGAAGAAAGGGCCGGAGGCCTTGGAGGCATGGGCCTCTCGTTAGAGAAGACGATATTTCTCAAAGATTCCGATAAGATCGATGTCGGCATTACAAAGATACGCGATTTAGTAACCGAGCTTAACGAACGATTTCTTGATTGATAAAAAAACTGTTTTACTCGCGCGAGAACTCTACCACAGCGCCCACCCTAGAGCGTTTTGCCAAATTCAGCACTCACGCTGTTGAATTACAGGGTGGTCGAAAATGGCGTTTGCAGTTTTTCTGCTTTTCTGCATTATTAGCCCTATGAAAGCTACGCTCTCCATATCTGGCCGTGGACTCATTGCCTTGCCTGCGAAAATGCGTGAGGCCGCAGGAATGCGCCCACTAGACAACCTCATTGCTGAAACCACGGCGGAAGGTATTCTCCTGCGTCCTGCTGTCACCGTGCCCATCGAAATTTATTCGGACGAGCGAATCGCCGAGTTCGACCAGGCCGAGGCCGACTTGGACGCCTGGTTCAAAACACAAACGCCCCTCTCGACCCTGTAGCCAATGCGCATTTTCCTCGATGCCAATATCCTATTCTCTGCGGCCAAATCCGTAGGAGCCATCCGCCGACTCGTCGAGGAAATCCAGGTCTGCGGGCATGAATGCGTTGCGGATGAGTATGTGATCGCCGAGGCCCGCCGGAATTTGGAACAAAAATTCCCATCCATCCTGCCCGATTTCGAGAATCTTCTACACGGCATTTCCCGACTCTCAAGCCCGCCCTCCTTATCCACTCCAAGCCTCGCCATGCTCCTGCCAGAAAAAGACCGCCCCGTGCTGGCATCCGCGATCCAGCACCGATGCCAGGCCCTCGTGACTGGCGACAAAACCCATTTCGGACGACTCTACGGCCAAACTATCGCTGGTGTTTCGATTTACTCCCCGCAGAGTCTTGCGAAATTGATAGGCGAGATTTTGGCTATCCAAGATGGGGAGAAGAAATAATTCACAAGGAACCAATGAAAACATGCAG
>CAMBAQ010000079.1 GCA_945863785.1 Chthoniobacter flavus | reverse complement strand
ATGGCCAGACATTGATTTATCATCTATTTTCGAATGGTTCGATTTAACCTAATGAATTTAATAAGATTTACTGAGCCGAACCAGGCGCTACAGCGAATGAACGTGCTTGTCACGGATTGTGCTCCGAGCGGCACACTCCGCGCCAAGCGCGTTCATCGCTGAGCTTAAACGTTAGGCACAAAAAAATGATTACTGTTGGCACGTTCTCCAAACCTGAAGAAGCGCATTTGCTACGAGCACGTTTGGAAGCAGGTGGTGTGCGTGCAATTGTGCAAGATGAGAATATCGTCCATATGAACTGGCTGTATTCCAATGCCATTGGAGGGGTTCGAGTTCAAATCTCGGAAGAAGATATTCAGGAGGCACAGGCGATTCTCAAGCAGGCACAATTTGATTTGCCTAACGTAGTCGACATTGATTGTCCACAATGTGGATCGATTGAAGTGGGACCAGATGAACTTCCACGAAGAATATCGTTTGCTGCGTTACTCGTTCTGAATTTCCCGTTCCTTTTCGCCAAGCACCGGTATCGGTGTAGTGCATGCGGAGCAACGTGGAATGAAAAACACCGTCCTTCACCGGAAGATAAAAATGCCTAACAGAGCGATCCACCGAATGGCTACCCGTGGCACGCCGTCACGCTAGAAGTAAAGTCTCGTTCCTCGCCTGCATCTGCCGCGCCAGCGGTCCGGTTGCCGGTGACTGGGGGCGTTAGCCAAGCAAATTAGACCTTGACGCACGCAATGTGTGGCTGAATGTGTGGCTATGGCTACAAATCTTCAAATCGATGATCGGCTTCTCCTAAAAGCGAAGCGAGCGGGAGGCTTTCGAACAAAGCGGGACACCGTCAACACTGCGCTTGCGGAATACGTCGAAAAGCGAGAGCAACAGAATATTCTGGCCTTGTTTGGGAGTGTAGATATTGCTCCTGATTTCAATCATAAGGAGCTAAGGGCTAAACGATGAGGGTTCTCGTTGATACACCGATTTGGTCTGAATGCCTCCGTCGCTCATCTAGTGCTAGTGGCAACCATCGTGCAGAGTTATCCCGACTCATAAAAGGCGGCCATGTTGATATAATTGGCCCCATACGGCAGGAGGTCCTTTCTGGAGTGAAGGAACTGGCACAGTTCGATAGGTTGAACGGTGTGCTGGGGGCATTTCGAGATTTACCACTGGACACCGAGTTATTTGTGGAAGCGGCACGTTTTTATAATCTATGTCGATCCAAAGGGGTTCAAGGCTCGGGGATAGATTTTCTCATTTGTGCGGTCGCTACAAAACACAATTTGGACATTTACACAACGGACCAAGATTTCGAATTTTATTCTTCAGTCCTGCCAATAAGCCTCCACAAAATGAAGATGGGCTAACGGCCCAAATGGACCTAATCCCTATGCCTTGGGCACTTCTGTCATGCCTCCTTCAGCGGGAGACCATCCCAAAAGCAAGCAGAGATATAGGTCACTGGGGACGTTCGCAATAAATAAAATCTCATGTCACGCTTTCCACAAACTGAATGCTTTCGGCACACCCGACAGCGTCCAGATCGTGCAGGGATTTCCGATGAGTGGATAGAGCACGTCATCACCCATGCGGAGCACGAAGAAGTTCAAGTTGATGGAGGGATTCGCCGCTGGGGACGAATTTTCGACTATGAGAATCAAGCACTTCGGGTTATCTTTTAAGATGGTGGACAGACTGTTCGTGACGCCTTCTTTGACAGTGACTACGAGGATAAAAACCAATGAAAATAAAATATTTAGAAGATACGGACGCAGTTTTGCTGGAGATCGGGAGCGGGACTCCCATGGAAACCCGAGAATTATCCGAAGACATCTATTGGATTTTGATAGTAGCGGGAATGTCGTCTCCCTCACCCTTGAACACGCTAGTGTGCGGAGCGATTTGAACGAAGTCAGTTTTTACAGAATGAAAAATGCGAGCAATGCGATCCACCGAATGGCAACCCGCGTCACTCCCCATGCTTAGTTGCCTCGCTCTTGGCATCGGTCGCGCTACAGCCAGTCATCGGTGATAGCTGACGTGGGCTAAGAAAATGACTTTCACCCAATTCAATCACCTTATTGCGAGTCAACCGGATGGCGTAGTCCTTCTGGAGGGGCGGCGTTCAATATCTTCAGAGGATTATGTGCGGGCGACAGAACTCGCTAGTCACCTTGCAAAAAAGTTTCCGCAGCTTCGATTCAGATCGGGGAATGCAGAAGGATCGGATCAAGCGTTTTCTGAGGGGGCTCAAGTGGACGCAAGCCGATTACAAATTGTTGCCCCTTACGCTACTCACCGGAAGAGCGTTCGTTACACCGAAGCACTTTACGATTCTCCTGCTTCAATGTCCAAGGTGCAGGAAGATGAGGTCGCCTACAAGACGATCAACGCAACTCCCAAGAATAAAGGCTTGATTGCAAAGCGAAGTGCGAAGGGACGACTTGCCGCTAAAGCAGCGTATTTGATTCGAGATACGATGAAGGTAGTTGGGCATTCGGAAGCTTTCCGGAAGCCTCTATGCGCACTTTTCTATGTCAGGCTTGATGATCCGATGGAAGGAGGCACTGGTCACACTATAAGGGTATGCCATCAGGAGGGCGTCCCCGTCGCTTTTCAGGACTCGTGGGCTCATTGGACAGAAGAATAATGCCGAACAAGACCTGCATGACAACACCCACTAGCCCCTCAGTGTTCGATGCTCCCATCTGATTTCAACACCAACCCCGCGGTCATCATTGGCGACCGCTAGTGGGTGAGTCATCACTTTGACGTTCGATAAAAAAATGAGCCAACAAACCGATCCTGCTATCGGCAAACCGCCCCGACTTTCCTTTTGAACCTCTCCCGCAAATCCTCACTGCCTCGTTTGCACCCAATCGCCCATTCTGGGTTACCGTCGGTGAGCTTTGACGTGGGCTAAGAAATAATGCATGCTAAAAAAATATGAAAAAACTCGCTCTGCTCTTTTCAGGTCAAGGTGCTCAGTCCGTCGGAATGGGCAAGGATCTCGCTGCGGAATTTCCTGTGGCTGCCGCTCTTTTCAAGAGGGCTGACGAGATTCTTGGGTATTCCCTTAGTCAAATCATGTTCGAGGGCCCATCCGAGGAGTTGACTAAAACCTCGGTTTGCCAGCCTGCGCTTTATGTTCACGGCCTAGCTTGTCTTGCCGTTCTCAAAGAAAATTACCCAGCCCTCGAGTTTCATGCCACGGCTGGGCTTTCGCTGGGGGAATTCACCGCTCATGCCGCGGCTGGGACTTTTGATTTTGAAACGGGTCTTCGCCTTGTGGACAAGCGTGCAAGGGCTATGCAGGCGGCTTGCGAGTCTTCTCAGGGTGGTATGGCGGCTATTATTGGTGGTGAAGAGGATCGCGTACGCGAACTCGCGGCTGCTACCGATGTGGATGTGGCCAATATCAATGCCCCTGGTCAGATCGTGCTTTCCGGAGAGTCGGCCAAAATTGTGATGGCGGTCTCGTTGGCGAAGGACTACAGCGCCCGCAAAGCCGTCGAGCTCACTGTTGCTGGGGCCTTCCACTCGCGCCTCATGGAGCCAGCCTACCAATCGCTGTCCTCCGCCCTAGCTGAAACTCATATGGATTCGCCCCGTGTGCCTGTCGTCTGCAATGTCGATGCGGTTGCTGTTCACGACGCCGAGACGATCCGTCGCACGTTAGCGGATCAAGTCACTGGCAGTGTGTGCTGGTCGCAGAGTCTCGAATACCTCATCGACCAGTTGCACATTACGCGATTTTTGGAACTCGGCCCCGGCGGTGTTTTAGCTGGTTTGGTGGGACGAATCCGCAAAGGTACGCCCATCGCGTCGATTTCCAATGCGGCTACGCTCGAGCAGGCTCTGGCTTTCCTCTCAGGGGAATAAGTTCACGGCTTTTTAGGGCTTGGGTTCAGCGGATACCTCTTGGGCTTTATTGGTGCTGACGGTTTTACCCAATCCGCTGAAATCAATCAGATCCGAGATGATGCGAACGGCCTCGTTGCGGATCGGGTCTGGCTCGGGCAATTTTTGCTCCGTCTTTTTTCCGCCTTCTGTTTCTTCAGGATCTTCTTCGTTGTATTTTTTGTCGCGGTTACGCTCGTAGGCAACAACCTCCAGATCCTCGCGGTGGTTCTTCACATCATCGAGGGTGACTTGCCAGACCTTGGCGTTAATGATCGGTCCACGTGCGAGACGCTCCTCCTTGCGAGCTTCTTTACGAGACTTTTCATCTGCGATTTCCTGACGCCGAAATTTCTCATTGGTGCTGATCGTGTTTTTTTCAATGCGTTCGCGGAGGCGTCGCATGTCTTCGTTCACATAGGTGAATTCAGGGTCTTCGCTGATGCGTTTTTGCGAGCGGTTGCGCATTTCCTCGAGAAATAAATTCGCTCCATTTGTATTGCTGGCAAGAATCACGGGAGCCACCTCGTCATAGGGAAGGCGGTTTTTGAGCGAGTCTTCGCCGATCTCGGGGTTGTCGGTGCGGGAGGGGAGGACGATGTCGGATTTCACCCCTTGGGATTGTGTTGATCCGCCGCGAATGCGGTAAAACTTTTGGATCGTCAATTTGAGCGCGCCTGCTTGTGGGCGTTCCGTATTGAAAAACGGAAGAGCGGCGGCAGATTTGTCGAGTTCCACAACCGTTTGAACAGTGCCTTTGCCAAAACTCTGCTCGTCACCGACGATGACGGCGCGACCGTAGTCTTGAAGAGCCGCTGCAAAAATCTCACTCGCTGATGCGCTCAGACGGTTCATCAGAACGATCATCGGACCGGTGTAGGAAATCTCGGGATTTTTATCGCTGCTGACCGTGATCTTTCCGCTCGGGTCCTTGGCTTGAACGACAGGTCCCTTTGGGATGAAAAGGCCCGTGAGATTGATGGCTTCTTCAAGTGAGCCTCCACCATCTCTTCGTAGATCCATCCCCAGACCTTCGATGCCTTCCTTCTTGAGCCGCTCTAGGAGAGCATCGACATCGGCCGTGGTGCTCTTTGGAGTGCCATCGCCGCTCATGTTTGCGTAAAACGAGGGCAATGTGATCCAACCGATGCGTGAGATTTTGCCGTCGGGGGCGGTGACATCGAGAACTTCGGCTTTGGCTTCTGAATCCTTGAGTTTCACTTCCTCGCGAGTGATATCGACGATGGAGCGTTTTGAGGGATCATCCGCATCGGATGGGATGACCTGTAAACGAACAATGGTGCCTTTTTTGCCACGGATTTTTTCGACTACCTTGTCGAGTTTCATATCCACAACATCGACAAAGTCCTCTTGGTCCTGAGCGACAGCAACGATGCGGTCGCTCACCTTTAGTCGCGCATCCCTGTCAGCAGGCCCACCGGGGACGATTTCTCGGATTTTGACATAACCATCTTCGGAGGTGAGGACAGCCCCAATTCCAACTAGCGACAGCTTCATTGAGATCTGGAAATTTTCCATATCACTTGGGCTGAGGTAGTCCGAGTGTGGATCATAACTTTGAGCCAGCGAGTTGAGGAAAACCTTGAGCACGTCATCGCCTTCCATTTCACGGACATTACGGAGGGCCTGATCGTAGCGGCGGATGACAGTTTCCTTTGGCGGGCGGAGTTTGAATTCGTTTAAGTGCTCTTGAAGAAGCTCGGCCTCGACGCGCGCTTTCCAGATTTTATCAGCTTCCGCGAGGTCTTTTGGCCAAGGGGACTTCTGGCGGTTTAGCTCGACATTTTGGTTGCCCTTAAAATCGTATTCTTTCTCAGCGAGTTTTTTGTTGCTCGCGACACGGTTCTCCACCCGCATTTTGAAACGAGTAAAAATCTCGTGAGGGGGTTCCATATTTCCTCTCAGAATGGACTGATCGAGCGTAGCGGCGTATTTTTTTGTGAACTCATCCACATCCTCTTGAGTGAAGTAGAGTTTGTTGTAGTCGAGTTGCTCTAGATAGGTGTTAAGCAGCTTCGCCGACATTTCTTTGTCGAGGGGTTGGCGGGTGTAGTGCGCCTGTTGAAGCCAATTCGCGACAGCTAGAGCGACTTGCCCCTCGTCGGCGGCGTCAGACTTTTTGGCGGCGCGAAGCGGCAAAGTGGCTGTGGCCATCGCAAGGAGAAGGGCCACGACGGCAGATTTTGTGATATTCGACATGGTATTAAATAGGACTTTGCAGAGAATCTGAGAAAAATCAAACTTCCACCGCCATCTTTCTGACCACCATGACCTCAATTAAGTTCAAAATTTTCACCGGCGGCGCACTTGCGACCAACGCCTATTTCCTTGAAACACCTTCGGGAAACATCCTTTTCGATGCGCCACAAGAGGCTGATGCTCACTTCGCCTCTCAAAAAATCGACTGGCTTGTTCTCACTCACGGACACTTTGATCATGTGATGGATGCGGGCAAAATCCAGGCTAGGCACGGTTGCCAGGTCGTCTGTCATTCAGATACCGTTCCCATGATTACGGATGGGGGCTTTTTCCAACGTCATGGATTTGACATCCAGTACGATCCAGTCACTCCCGATATTCTCCTCGAAGAAGGTGAGACTAACTCCATCGCCGGTCAGCGAATCATCGCCCTGCATGTGCCCGGACATTGCCCAGGCAGCCTTTGTTTTTATTTTCCAGAATCGGGCGATCTCATTGGTGGAGACGTTTTGTTTTGCGAGGGAGTTGGTCGCTGGGATCTGCCCGGCGGAGACGGACCGCTCCTCTTCGACGGTATCCGCAAAAAAATCTTCACACTTGATCCTGCCACAGTGGTTTTTCCAGGCCATGGACCTTCGACAACAGTGGGGCACGAACGGGTAAATAATCCTTATGTCACTGGGTAGGTGAAATTGCGCTATCGACAGTCTGTGACTAAATCGCTAATGTGCTATATCTGTTAACTCAACCCTAGACCTATGCCTCGCTATAACTACGTTGCTCTTGACTCACGCGGACAGGAATCTTCGGGCGCCATTGATGCCGAATCTCAATCCGACGCTGTCTCGCAGTTGAGGCAGGCAGGCTACTTTCCAAAAAGCATCGCAGAGGAAGGAAAGGGGCCCAAACCTAAGGCCGCTAAAGTCTCCGCTCCGGGAAAATCCGCTGCGCGCAAGGAAATCAAAATCAACATACCCTTCCTCCAGAGGAAAACCATTAAGCCGCGGGTATTGATGATTTTTACTCGTCAGTTAGCCACTCTCATCGATGCCGGTTTGCCATTGCTGCGTGGTCTCACTGTGCTTTCCAAGCAAGAACCCGATCCCGTTCTCAAGGGCGTGATCACCAATATTGCGGAGTCAGTTCAAGGTGGCAGCACCTTCTCAGAGAGCCTCGGCGGACACCCGCGCATCTTCAATAAGCTATACGTTAATATGGTGAAGGCTGGCGAGCTTGGTGGTGTACTTGAGATTGTTCTCATGCGCTTGGCTGAGTTTCAAGAAAAGGCGCAGAAAATCAAAAACAAGGTCGTGTCCGCCATGTTCTACCCAGTGATCGTGCTGGTCATCGCGGTTGTGATTATGGGTTTCCTGCTCGTTTTCATCGTTCCCAAATTCGAGGCGATTTTTGCAGACATGCTGGGTGGTAAACCGCTTCCAGGGCTCACGCAGTTCGTGATCGCGACCAGCAACATCGTCAAAAATAACATTCTTATTATCATTGGGGCAATTGTCGGAATCAGTTTTGTCTACAAGTTCGCTGCCAAAACTCCCAAGGGCAGCGCGTTCATCGACGCTGTCATGCTCCGAGCGCCTATTTTTGGGGACCTGACCCGCAAAAGTGCCATCTCTCGATTCACTCGAACATTAGGAACGCTTGTGACCAGTGGTGTTCCGATCCTTCAAGCGCTCAATATTACTCGCGATACAGCCGGGAATGCCGTTATTGCCGAGGCAATCAACCGAGTGCACGATAGTGTCAAGGAGGGTGAATCTATTGTTACGCCGTTAGAAGCCAGTAATGTGTTTCCGCCTATGGTTATTAGCATGATCGATGTGGGCGAGGAGACTGGTCAACTTCCCGAGATGCTTCTGAAGATTGCGGAGGTCTACGACGACGAGGTAGATAATGCCGTTACGGGGCTCACTTCGCTCCTTGAGCCAGTCATGATCGTTTTCCTTGCTGTCGTCGTAGGAACGATCGTTATCGCCCTCTTTATGCCGCTCATCAGCATCATCAGCGGGATGCAGCAGTAAGGTTGCTCGTAAGTCTTTAGGCCGCAGATTTGAGTGCGGTTGCCATGGCTTTAGCGGCTAAGTGAAAGCGTGCTACAGCGGACAGGTAACTTTCACCAATCCGCTGAGCAGGCCCCTCTGATGATTAGAATTTCAGCTCTACTCCGCCGTAGAATCCAATGGGGAGTGCAGGATAGCCCAAGTTGGTTTCGTAGGATGAATTGGTAACATTTTCCACCCTCGCCATGACAGCGGCGTACTCGTTAATCTTGTAGCGTGTATAAGCCCGAAGCG
>CAMBAQ010000078.1 GCA_945863785.1 Chthoniobacter flavus | reverse complement strand
GAGTTTTGCTACGGAGGTTTGCTACGGGCTCATAGCCGTCGAGCCATATGTATTCGAGTTTGTATTTAGCCATTTTTAATTAGGTGTATTTCTTTGAGCAGACCAGGCCGTCTAGTGCAGCTTTTTGTTCAATTTCCCCTATTTCCCGTGCGGCATGTCTAATTAAGCAGGATCAATGCCAAGATTTCAAGAGATCAAATGAGAAAGAAAATAGATATTCCCCATCAGGGCTTTACACATGGATTGTGCGATGAGCGAGGCCCCATTCCTGAACCAAACGAGCGTAGGTCTGTGAGGGATTATCAGCAAACTGATCCACCGCCAAACGGGTGAGATCTTTTTGAAAGTCGATTCGGAATAGCCCAAAGCGAGGCGTGAAGGAACCCCACTCGTAATTATCCGTGAGCGACCAATGCATATAGCCCAGCAAGGGAACCCCACGATCAAGCATGTGGCGGACTTGGCGGAGGTGAGCCTCGATATAATCGCTACGAAGTAACTCGTCGCGTCGAGATACGGAAAGCGAGTTATCAATGCGACAACGATGGGCCATCCCATTCTCAGCAATCAAAATCCCAAGCCCTGGGTAGGCTCGGCTATAATAGCTGCAGAAGGCCTCAAGTCCCTCGGGCAGGAAATGCCAATCCCACCACTTACTAGCCAACCCATCGAGAATGTGTTCGGAAATGCTATGGCTACGGATCTCGAGATCAGAGAAATCCGGCACGCGAAGCGCATGACTCGCGAAGGGATCGTAGTAATCCAATCCGAGATAATCCAAGCACTGCGGACGCTTCGCGCGGGCGGCTTCTTCGAAGAAAAAGCGGAACCCCTCAGGATTAGCAGCGCGAGATGCAAAATAGTTTGCGACCTTATGCAACCCCGCGCCAGCAATGGCGGCAAGGTCGGTGCGTCGATTCAGGGCTAACTTCGTAAAATGCGCGGAGAGCTCAGATGCCCTCGCCTCAAAAAGGCCCTCACAATCGGATGGAGGCGTGCCGTTTTTCTTCATGCAAAGAAGATCGAGCAACATCATCTCCGACCAATAAACGTCGCTGCAAAACGTATTCATGGAGACCCTCGGAGTCCCCCAACCTCTCGACTCATAGATATCGTGAATCACGTTGTAGGCCCGAACATGTGCTGCAAGAAGTCGACTGTAGGCTTGAATCGCCACCGCTATCCCGATTTCCGGCCCACCTGGAAATAAACGATTCAGATAGGTATTCAAAACGAGCATGTTTGGCTCGTTGATCGTGACATACCAAGAAATCGGGGGCTGACCGTGAATATCGACCAACTGATCGTTCACGCGGGTGACTGTGGTTTTTACAAACGTCTCAAAAGCAGCGACCGTCGAGTCCTGGAGCCAAGCATTCACTCCTAGCCAGGCTGGATGAGTGAAGTGGTGAAGGGTAACAACAGGCTCAAGACCCTCTTCGCGGCAAGCGGCAATGCGAGTGGCGTAGGCATCAATGGCATCAAAATCAAATACGGGAGCGTGCGTGGCTGCTTTCGAAGTGCTGGGTTGAACTCTCGTCCACTCGATGCTGAGACGAAAGGAGTTGAGCCCGAGACTACGCGTGAGAGCGAAGTCATCTCGGTATCGGTTCCAAAAATCCACGGCGCCCCCGGCGCGGGCGACACGTCCGGAGTCCTCGCAGTCGGCCCAGTTATTACGGGGTTGACCAAGGCCATTGTAGCCCCCCTCGCTTTGGTAGCCCGAGGTCGCGACACCGATGAGAAATGATTCAGGCATGTGAGGAATTCAACTGGCCGCCGCGATACGTTTGCGAAGCACTTTTTCGCGAAGTTTGGAAATGATCGCCGGCTTACGCGATGGCGACTCCATGACGATCCGGGCGATGTCCGCAGCCGCACTCGGACGCCCCAAAGTGCGGGCATTATTCGACATCCGGAGCAGTTTTTCTGGATCATCCAAGAGCAGGCGAAGCTTGTGAGTGATGAGGGTGAGTTCCGTGCATTTTAGGGCAGCGCCACACTCAAGAAGGACATCGGCATTCCGCTCCTCCTGACCTCCGATCGGATCAAGAATCACCATGGGCAATCCTCTGGCTAGGGCTTCAGCCGTGGTCATTCCACCGGGTTTACTGAGAAGAATCGTAGCCGCAGCCATGAAGTCAGAAATCTCGGACGTGTAACCAAACACCCGAAAATCGTCCGGCCGTCCCTTCACCAGTGCCGAGATCTCCGCGAGCATCTCCTCGTTGCGACCACACACAATGATCGCTTGAAAATCGCGATCGAGTTGAAGGATCTGGCGCACTACGGCCGATGCGGGACTCATCCCCAGAGCCCCACCGGCAATGAGTAAAGTGGGACGCTCGGGCTTTAGTCCGTGACGCAAAAGAACAGCAGAAGCGTCGACCGGCTTTGCAAACTCAGGATCAACGGGAATGCCAGTGACCTCGATCCGATCACTAGGCAAGCCGAGCGCTTCCATGTGAATTTTATCTTCCTCTTGAGCCACGAAGTACCAATTGAAGGCCCGTGTGATCCAGAAAGCATGGAAATGAAAATCCGTGACCACCACGCCCAATTGAGCATCGAGTTTGCCATTCCCAATAAGCCAGGAGATGACTCCCGCTGGCATGAAGTGGGTGCAGAGAATGACGTCCGGACGAAAGTCCTTCACAAGATTGATCAATGGCAGCGCCTGTGGAAGATCGATGGCCAACCGACTTTTGTCCGCGACCCAAGGGTCGTCACTGCGTTCGTACCACCAGCCAAGAAACTCCGGCATAATGGAGGAAAGAGTGGAGTAAAGCGTGGAGTAAAATTGGCGATGCAGAAGATTCGTGTGATCCAAGGAGTCATCACACAAAACCTCTTCCACATCACTTCTCGCGCGCATCGCCCGCTCCAGAGCCACAGCCGCTTTCACGTGTCCAGAACCAACGGACGCAGATAAAATGAGAACACGCTTACCCATAGAGATACTTTGGCTATGACATGGCCGTTCCTCAAGTGGGATTATTCCGAAGTCGGCTCGAGAGGAATTTGACGCGCCAGTGAACGGATGGCGCGAGCGAGATCCACGTCCACGATTCTCAGCAAAGCTTCGTAGATCGGCAGAACGACCCTCCGACGCACGAAACGATCAGGCCAAAGCGGCAGAAGCGTTGCGACTCGCATCGGATAGAGATAAAGCGGCCGCTTGTCGTCCAGTTGACATAATGCTGGAATCCCCGGCTCAATGATGCCGATAGCTCCGGCCTCTTCCGCTGCCTCCATGAGGGCCACTTGCTCATACGTCATTCGTGGTTCCAACTTGCCCTTCGGAATGATCCACCGAGTGCCCGAGGAACTCGTCACAAGAACGACGTGGAGGATTCCCTTCTTGAAAAGAAAAGGCAACGCCCCCGCTTGCGGAACGCCAATTTTAGCGAGGGGATTTCCGTACAAAGCGATCTGGCGAAGTTGGAAAAATTGGTCCGCAGCGATCTCCTCCCTGAGAAAAGCAGGCTTACGAAACCGCTTCTCGCGAGAAACTGTGGAAAACTGGATTCGAGCAATGACAAGGGGCGCATGAGGACCCTCAAAGACATCAATCTCGATCACATCTTGGCCAATAGGAAAAAAGTATCGAGTTAGTGCCACTCGATGACTTCCAGGCAAACGCCAGAGGTCATCAAACGTTTGTGATGGGATTGGCAACTGATACGGAGAAGAAGGCTGTGCAAGCGTATCTTGGACCACGAGAGAATAATCCGCCCCACATTTGCGAGCAATCACCTCGCGATTGCGACTCGGAGCCAGATAGGCCTCTTGAATTTGAATGGAAGGCACGCCAGAAAGATCCGGCAGAGCGCCGGAGACCAAGTAGGAATGAGTCGTTCCGCTAGTCCTCATTGCGTCATGTCGCGATTGAGCGTTCGCTTACTGTTGGCATTGCAGATCCATCTCCCATGAGTGGGCGGTCCCATAACGCGCCTAAGAATGGAGATACGGAAAACATTTCCCTCATGGAACGTGATATTAAGTTGGCAGTCGTTCACAGCGTGGTCGTAAATACCCTTAAGACCCCGAAGCATCCAGCGCAATTGCTTGTATGATTATACGATTCCAGAGAAGGAGTCTCACAGAGAGAAAATCACGCAAAGAGAGGCAGGACTGCCCTCACCTTACTCAAAATACCCAATTCGCATTCATGAAGTTACGGCGCTTGAATCGAAGCGGCCAATTTATTTCGCAAGTGCTTTAGTGAGACGGGCATTTTCGCATCTGCAAAAATCCTCCAGTGAGTCTAACAGCTTCTTTTTTAAAATCGCCTGTTCGTGATGAAGCCCTCCTATTAGACATCCGAGAGTCAGAGTGAGGCGATCATTGCGATTGCGCGTCATTTTTTTTGAGAACTCGAGGAGATAGACCTGCTGGATGGAGATATCATTGTAGCGCCCGAGACGATTCTGGAGTTTGGCAAGCTGAAGATTGATCCGCTCCAGATCGCGATTGGAAAAAAGTCGCCCAAAACTCTCAAGAAGATAGCGCATTTTTTTACATTCGATCCGGAGCGTATGGACAGTCTCATCGGGACTTTGGATATCGAGTTGGGTGTAAATTTTCCTAATCCGACAAAAGCATTTTGTAATAGCTTTCCCAGCAACCTTAGAAATAGGAAGATCAGAAGCCGCAGATGCGTCAAGAGTGAGCGCCTCCCGCCACTGAGTTTCTAGACGGGTCGCCACTGCATTGTAGGACGCCGACTTCACAAGCGCTGCAACTTTTAGCGCCTCCTTGCGCCGCGCCTTTGACAATTTCTCCAAAAACACATCAAGCCCCGGTCGCAACGAAATCGGAAGGAATTCCTGTAACGTTTCCCTAGACAAAAAGAAAACATCCAAATCACGAAGCGGATTTGTGGCGCGACTAAAATCACCTAGTTTTTTCCTCCATTCCATGGTTTTCGCATCCGGGAACACGTCATTGAACGATGAAAGCAGCGATCGCGTTTTCCTTAAGCGAACTCGGTATTTATGCAAAAAGTCCGCATCCTCATCTTGAATGATTCCGAGCTCATTGCGACGAGCGCAAGCAAGCAGTCGCGTCAGCACTTTCAATATAACCTCACGTGCAGGCATTTTTGGTGAAATCATAATCTTTTCTCTAATCTTTTAAAATTCCTCTTAACTGCGAAATTGAAATTCAGAAGCTCTCACCATCCGGAAACTTCAAGTATAAATAAAAAAATGAATATAAGGTGCTTTACTGATCAAAAAAGAAAGTAAAGTAGGTATTGCAATACGGAGCTTTATGATACAGGATAGATTCCCCTTTTTAGAGAATGGAAAACGATAAACAACCGAACGAAGTAATGAACGGCGATGAAGCGGCAGTCTTTCTCAAGATGCCAAAGTCCACACTGCTTAAGCTTTGCAGTGAAGGACAACTACCCGGCGTGAAAGTTGGTCGCCAATGGCGATTTCACCGTGACGCCCTCGAAAAATGGAACGATGCCAGAAATGCAGAGAATGATGTCGCGACACCTGACGAGTCGGTCGACTTTTCTCAGAGCTTGACCAAAGCCGTTGCCCGTGTCGATCGCGCCATTAAACCTGTTGTGGAAGAGTTTGAAGGATCTGTCGGAGGGGATGATTTTGAAACCACTGGCGACGTGCGCGAGTTAAACAGTTCCGACGATTTTGTGGGCGAAGTAAAAGAACTTCCTCCAACCAAGCCGACCAAAGGAGCCAGGAAGCCAACCCCATCCGCGCTGGACTTGATGGAGCAAATTTCTGCAAAAACCCAAGGCCGCCGTCCAGGTCGCCCACCAAAAGCAAAAACAGAACCTCCTGCAGCGCCAGCGGCACCGCAACGGGAAAAACGCAGCGAAGTCATCCGTGAAACCTTCCGGGATAAATCTGCGGATACAGATGCGGTCGAAATCTCCCGTCCATACACTAAACCTTCTCCCGGCAACTCATTGCGACCCCAAGGGCCCAACAAAGGGAACAGTTCTGGAATCTTCAAGAAACTTATTTACTCCGTCTTGGTCCTAGGCGTACTGGGATTGGCAGGAATGGGAATTAAGAACCTACTCATACCGATATCGATTCTAGATTCTGTTGCTCCGACAGCATCTGCACCGTTGCCAAAACTGCCCGCTCTGCCTGAATTCAAACAAGACTTCCAAGTCGTCTATCAACATAACGACCCAGAAGAGGCACCACCGGCTAACACACTAGCATCAGACAAAGCAACGCGACCGATTCAGGCTGTAGCGTCTCCAGTGGTGCAACCGACCCCTGTTACTCACACCGCTCCTGCAGTTCAACCTGCCACTGCTGCTCAACCGTCCCCTGCCGCACAACCCTCCTCCGTTGTGGCTGCCGCGCCAGTCATCCAATCTGCACCAGAAGTTGCCACTCAAACGAATGTTCCTATCGCCCCGCCACCAGTTGATAAGGGCTTGGAAGCCATCAACAAAATCCGCCCTCAACTCGACCGACTCCCTGGTTGTATCGTTTATAGTAGCAAAAATGAGATCCGCATCATGTTTCAGGAAGGCATATTTCCTGATGGAGGTCTGAAAATTGACAAGAATGGACGTGCTCAGTTGTCCCGCGTAGCAGAATTCCTCAGCACAAACGCCCCTGACTTCTGGCTCATCATTGAGGGTCAAACAAACACTCAACCCACCCGTTCGAGTGACAACTACACGCTCGGCTTAAGCCGCGCTGTGGCAGCTACGGAAGTCGTTCGCACATCAGCCAAATGCCCGACCGAAAGATTGATGGCAAGTTCGGCAGGCGGAAGTCAGCCCCCTTTTGCCGTATCTATCCCCGGCGCTGATAAAAAAAATCGCACCGTCCTATTTCGCCTAGTTCCGAAATCAGGCGACATGCCCGCGAGTCAGTAGTAGTAAAATTAACGGCTGCGTGTTTCAAGCAACAAACAAGGTCTAATATAATAACACAAAGAACCTCGAGATCTTTGTGGCATTTCCAGAACCTGTTGAGATTTTTACCCTCCCCAACGTCCACCGGGGCTCAAGATGGGTGTCCAGTTGCGAAGATGACCATTGGAGTAATCGGTTTTACCGATAGCCCCGATCATTCGCTTACCAGTCGCCCTCCGCCACCATTTGCTCATGCTTTCGCCCGTGTGGCAGCTCCAGCTTTTAATAAAAGCCTTACGGTCAAAAATACCGCGTTGAATCGATTTTAACTCGGTTTCGTGCAACCAACATTTCGAACCGCTATCAATGAGATTGCTGTAATCAAACATCCATGCCGCGCGATTCGAGTGCCCGTAATATTCCAAATTCGCAATCTTCACCTGATCCCGAGGCTTACCATTATTGAGATAGCCAACCAACTCGTTGGAACTCTCAAACCAAATCAGATTGACCCCGTATTTATCGCGAACAGAAGTGATATTTCCAATGATATCGGATTTATCCTGACGCTGACCACGTCGCACATAGGCCGGCTTATAGACAAGCCAAGTGATCATGGCATTGGGGCCCTTTTGCTTCTGTATTTCCTGAATACGAACGCGTGCAGCGCGCACAAAATTTCCCCACCAGCGGTCGTGCGGTTCGGCTTTATATTTTTCCCACTCTTCGAGAGACGGTCCGCCACTCACAAGAATGAATTCCTGCTGCACTTGAGCCCCCGCAGTCAGGATACCCACTAGGAAAGGAAGAAAAAAGTAACGAATCATAGGGATGATAGAAATGTTGCCCTGGAGGTAAGAACAAAAAATCTCATGTGTCGAATTCCTTAAAGTGATCCCATCCGCCAGGCCAGCCACTTGGAGGGTCTTGAGATCGAGTGAGACTGCCTATGCAGGTGAGTGGAGTTTTAGGAAAAACGTCAGCCCAGCGCTCCGAAATCCCGATCGCTTTTTTAGGTGTAAGGGAGAACAGAAGCTCGTAATCCTCGCCGTCAGAAAGGGCTTGTTCGGTGCGGCATCCACGTCGGCAGGGTATGTCAGCGAGATTCACTTCAAAACCACATCCGCTCGCGCGGGCGAGGCGGGGAAGATCAGCACCAAGACCGTCGCTGATATCCATCATTGCCGAAGGGCCAATCTTTTCAGCTAACCAACGCCCCTCAGCCAATCTGGGCACAAAATCCAAATGGTGTCCCGCTATGGAACCTCCCAATCGACCCGTGGTAAAAAGCTTATCTCCGGGACGCCCCCCAGAGCGTTGTATAAGGCGTTTCTCAGGCACGCAGCCCGTGAGAGTGATTGAGACCGCAATGCCACTCAACTGTCGCGACATCTCGCCACCCGCGATAGTGACTCCAAATTGGCGGGCGGCCTTACCAAGTCCCCGATAAAACTTTTTCCAATATCCGAAATCGAGATCAGGAGGAGAAAATAAGGTAATGAGAGCTTGCTTGGGAACCCCTCCCATTGCCGCAATGTCACTCAGCGGACGACACAATGCCTTCCATCCCACCCGAGCAGGATCGTCGG
>CAMBAQ010000077.1 GCA_945863785.1 Chthoniobacter flavus | reverse complement strand
AGTGGGGCAATACTTTCGAGATCCTATCGTGGGACGAAAACTTTTTTGAAAAAAGTTCTTGCGATATTCTCAACTCTCTCTAGTTTGGAAATTGTTCTGGGGGGAACAGAAGCCCGTTGTAGCATTCGCTGCGACGGGCTTCATTTTTTATAACGATCAAAGGTTGATTCGAAACTGACCCTACGACGTTCGGCGGCGACCGAGTTTTTTCAAAACGATCTCCATGGCGGATTGGGTTTCCTCGACGCGGAGGAGGAGGCAGGCACCGAGATAAACGGCCACACTCGCGGTCACCCCCGCCGCGACGATCGCGGCTTGGAGAAGCGTTCCTTGATTGGGGAAAAATCGTGGCATCTCCGTGAGGATCCCTTGGCAAACCAGAGCCATGGGGATAGTGGCGGCTCCGCAACGCAGGATCGTTCCCATAAACTTGCCGCTCTCGAGCTTTTTGGCGGGCCCCATCATCAGGAAATACAGGGCAGTGAAATTCAGGGTCGCGCAAATGGTGGTCGAGAGGGCCAAGCCGCGGTGCCCAAAATCGAGGTAAAACATGAATGCGTAATTGAGCGCGAGATTGAGCCCAACAGAGGCGAAGCTCACCAGCATGGGCGTCCATTTGCGGTCGATCGCATAGAAGGCTGGCGAGAGGACTTTGATGCCGGAATACGCAACCAAGCCGATGGCATAATATTGGAGCGCGAGCGCGGTCTGCTTCGTGTCTTCGGCGATGAAGTGCCCGTGCTCGTAGATGAGGCCAATAATGGGGCCAGCGAGGAACCATAGGCCTACTGCAGATGGGAGGGTGAGAAAAACAGCCAGTCGCATCGCCTTTCCAAGTGTCGGGCCGAAGCGGCTCGTGTCAGTGTCTGCCGCAATGCGGGAGATGACCGGCAGGGTGATCGTGGCCACGGCCACGCCAAAGACTCCTATCGGGAGTTGCATGAGGCGGAAAGCGCTATTGAGCCATGTCACAGCCTCGGCGCCCTCGTAGGAGGCGAAGCGAGAGTTCACCAGCACATTCACCTGAACGGCGCTCGCGGCGATCACCGATGGCACCATGAGAGTAAGAATTTTTTGAATGCCTTCATCTTTCCAGCGGAAGTCGGGTTTGAACCGGAAGCCTACCCGACGAAGGCTTGGCAACTGGACGAGTAATTGCAGTAGGCCGCCGACTAGAGTCCCAATAGCCAATCCAATAAGGGCATTGCGGCCGAAGCTGCGATCAATCAACCATCCGAAAATCACGCCGCCTGCAATTGATCCGATATTGAAAAAGCTCGAAGCCATCGCCGGAGCGGTAAAAATCTGACGCGAGTTCAAGGCCCCCATCACCAGCGCCGCCAAGGAAACCAGCAAAATGAAGGGATACATGATCTGGGTGAGAAGGATTGTGAATCCGGCATCGGCAGGATCAAATCCCGGAGCAAGCAATCTCACAAGCGGGCCAGCAAAAACGATGCCCAGCAGGCTAATCGCGCTCATGAAGACGGTGGCCAGCGTCAGCATCTTCGAGGCCAAATCCCACGCGGCGGAAGGTCCGTCTTTTTCTATCTTTTGAGAAAAAACTGTTACGAACGCGGTGGAGAGGGCGCCCTCCGCAAAGAGATCGCGAAGAAGATTCGGGAGACGGAACGCGATCAGAAAAAGCCCCATCGCGGCTGTTCCGAAAAGCGAGTTGAAAAGCACTTCCCGCACGAGTCCTAGCACCCGACTACACATCACGGCGATCGCAATGATGCCGCTGGCGCGCGTGTTGAGTTTTTTGCCGTCGTTCATTTTTCTGCAGCTGCTTTTTGGAGACGTTCCATAATGGCTGCGCCAATTCCATTTTGTGGGATGGCTTCTGCGACGATCAAATCTAGGCCGGCCTCATCGAGTCGGCGCATGGCTCCGTATAAATTCGCAGCGGCTTCGCGTAGGTCGCCGGAAGTGCTGAGTCTCTCCACGACTGCAAAGCCCTCGGGGGCATTCGACCATGCCAGTAAGCCCTCGCACGGACCTCTCGGCATTGGTCGGTCGGCTATCACGAGCGGGGTACGGGGAGCGTAGTGGCTCTTGAGTCCACCTGGCGCAGCGACCCCAGCGGGGCCGTGAAAAACGGGCGCAAATTCGCGCAACTGTTCCTCTGTGACGGGGCCCTGCCTGAGGATTTGCAATCGATCGTCGAGCACGTGAACGATGGTGGATTCAATCCCGTGGCGGCAGGGTCCGCCATCCAGTATGAAAGGGATACGCCCGCCAAGCTCGCTCATAACATGCTCGGCGGCGGTCGGGCTTATTCGGCCGAATCGATTAGCGCTGGGGGCTGCGAGAGGTTTGCCGAAGCCCTCGACCACGGACCGAAACGCGGGGTGAGCGCTCATCCTTACTGCGACCGTACCCTGACCCGCCGTTACGATGTCGGGCACGCAAGAATTTCGCGGTAGCACCATGGTGAGCGGACCGGGCCAAAACTTCTCAGCTAGGGCTAGTGCGAGCGGGGAAGGGGAGGTGAGGCGAGGGAGCCACTCGAGTGACGGAAGGTGAACGATGAGCGGATCGCTGAGCGGGCGATCCTTGGCTTCGAAAATCGCAGTGCAGGCTTGGGACGAAAGGGCTTCGCCCGCGAGTCCGTATACCGTCTCCGTTGGCAACGCGACGATGCCCCCCGCTTGTAGAATCTCGATCGCGGTGGCGATCCCTCGCTCTGCCCGGTCCGTTTGCGTATTCAATCGAGTGAGATATCGATGACGTCGTTCGTTTGTTTCTGTCGGAATGTTAAAAGCGCGTTAAGAACGGCAGGCATCTCTGCAGCCAAAAGGGATGCGGCAAAAAGAGCGGCATTTTTTGCTCCGGCGACACCGATGGCAAATGTTGCCACCGGAATGCCAGCCGGCATCTGGACGATGGACAGAAGCGAGTCTTGGCCGCGGAGAGCGTGGCTCTCGACCGGCACACCGAGCACAGGTACATGTGTGTGTGCCGCCAACATGCCTGGGAGATGGGCAGCCCCACCCGCGCCGGCGATGATCGCCCTCAATCCGCGCTTGGCAGCTTCTTTGGCATAGTCGCTCAAAAGATCTGGAGTCCGGTGGGCGGAGACGACGCGACACTCGTGCGCGATGCCCAACTGCTGGAGCATGGCGGAAGTCTCTTTCATGGTCGTCCAGTCCGAGCGGCTTCCCATAACGACTCCCACGATGGGGGCATTTGATTTTGTCAGTTTTTTTGTTTTCATCGATCCTGATTGGGTCGCCAGTTCGGCCTAGAGGCATCTTATTTCACGTTGCCTGCCTTATTGGCATAAAAAAACCTCTACTCGAGCCAAGGTAGAGGAAAGAAAAAAAGCTTGGGAGGGATAAGGTCGGGCGGACACTCGGTCCGCCCGGCCTTAAGGGTCGTCTTATTTGGACGTACCGATGGTGCTTGGAGCCGGTGCTGCTTTTGGCTTGCTGGCGCATGCGCCGAGGCCGAGAGCCGCTTCTGCGAGAGCTACTACTGCTGCGATTGTTGCGAATTTCATTTTGATTTGTCCTTCTCCTTTCTAGGCAAGTTGCCGCGGCGAATCTCTCATATCCGCTCCGTGTGACAATATTATTTCACGCTTTTTTCCGTAGGTCTTCACCTAGTAACGAAGTTGGAATGGTAAGTCGGCGATTGAATGCCCGTGATCAATAGGACTAGTCTGCCGGATATGAATAAACCCGCTTGCCCGATGTGTGAAATGCCTGAAGTGCTTGAGCACGCCGAGCAATGGGAGTGTGTCACTTGTGGACATGAGTGGCCTCGCGAGGTAGAAAATCCAGAAGCGCGGGTGGTGAAGGATGCCTTTGGCACCGTTCTTGCCGACGGCGACTCCGTGGCCTTGATCAAGGATCTGAAGTTGAAAGGATCGTCCCAAGTTCTAAAAGGGGGCACCAAGGCCAAAGGGATTCGCCTTGTGAACGGTGACCATGAGATTTCCTGCAAGATCGAGGGTGCGGCCATGGGACTGAAGGCCTGTTTTGTTAGGAAGGTTTAGTTTTTAAAGTTGGAACGTGGAGAAGCGTGATTTTGCTCTTGCGGACAAGCGGGAGAGTGGAGAGATTCGGCGCTCGTTCGAGCTTGGGGCTTTGGCTTCACTCACTCAACGATGGCTTCCCATGGTAGCCATTAACCAATTGCCGGCGTGGCGAAATGGCAGACGCAAGGGACTTAAAATCCCTTATCCCGAAAGGGGTGTGCGGGTTCGAGTCCCGCCGCCGGCACTGGTTGTGCGAGTTTTCACTCGGCTTCAATTTCATTGAAAGCGTGACCGCGAGCGGTTCCGTGTTTATGAAATCCCGCATGCAAATTGAAACTCTTCCAACCGGTGATGATGTTGCTGCCCGCGCTGCGCAAATCATCGCCCGCGATGCCCGTAGCGCGGTCGATGCCCGTGGATTGTTTGTTATGGCCGTTAGTGGCGGTCGCACGCCATGGCAAATGCTACGCGCGCTCGCCAACGAAGATGTGCCTTGGGCCAAAGTGCACGTCGTTCAGGTCGACGAGCGCATCGCTCCAGCTGGGGACCCAGACCGAAACCTCACTCATCTTCGTGAAAGCTTGCTCTCCCATGCTTCGATACCACAGGAACAAATCCACGCCATGCCAGTCGAAATGGGGGATCTGGACCTAGCTTGCCAAGAGTACACGGAGCTTCTTCGTTCCATTTGCGGACAACCAGCGGTGATCGATTTGGCTCACTTGGGGCTAGGGCCGGATGGCCACACGGCCTCCCTCATTCCGGGCGACCCAGTTTGCGAGGTTCAAAACGCCGAAGTCGCGCTTACGGGAATTTACCAAAACCGCCGACGTATGACCCTCACCTATCCTATCCTGAACCGCTCCCGCCATATCCTCTGGGTCGTTACAGGAGGAGAGAAGGCCTCAATGCTCCCCCGACTGCTTGCTGGTGATCCCACGATTCCTGCTGGTCCGATCGCGCAGCAAAGTGCGACTCTTCTCGCTGACGCTCCCGCTGCGGCGGAGCTGAAGTAAAAAACGACGATCATCCTTATCAATCGGCCGAAGTTTGTTGACTCCGACAAACGGCTGAAGCTATCTTTCACGGCTCTTGATACGGAACTGCCAAGCACTTCGGTGGGTAGGCCCTAAATTTATAAAACAAGACCTTAAAAACAACATCATCTATGGAAACAGCGACCCGACTTAAATTATTGACCCCCTCCCTCACACTGGCTGTCGACAGCAAAGCCAAAGCCATGAAGGCTGAGGGCATTGAAGTCTTTGGTTTCGGCGCGGGTGAGCCAGACATGGATACGCCTGAGCACATCAAGGCAGCCGCTATCACCGCCCTCCAACAAGGTCGCACGAAATACACCCCGAGCGCCGGTATTCCTGAACTGCGCCAAGCCATTTCCCAAAAATTTCTTAAAGACAACGGCCTCGACTACAAGTCCAGCCAAGTGATCGTGAGCAATGGTGCCAAGCAATCCTGCTTCAATGCCATCGCCGCCGTGGTGAATGAAGGTGACGAAGTTATCATTCCTGCTCCCTATTGGCTCAGCTATCCCGAGATGGTTCGTCTCGTCGGCGGTCAACCCGTCATCGTCGAGACCCGCGAAGAAAACAACTGGAAGCTCACTGCTGAGGACTTCGAAAATGCGATGACTCCTCGCACGAAGATGATAATCATTAATTCGCCCGGCAATCCGACCGGTTCGGTCTACACCCGCGACGAGCTTCGCGCCTTGGCCGAAGTGGCTGCCGAAGAAGACATCTTCATTCTCTCCGATGAAATCTACGAGAAGCTCACCTATGATGGTGCCGAGCACATCAGCATCGCGTCGATTTCTCCTGAAGCCTACGACCTCACGATCACCGTCAACGGATTCAGCAAAGCCTATGCGATGACCGGATGGCGCTTGGGTTACCTCGCCGCACCTGAGCCTATCGCCCGTGCGATCGACTCGATGCAGAGCCACATGACATCCAATGCCTGTTCTTTCGCTCAATACGGCGGATTGGCCGCTCTTACGGGTGATCAACAGTGCGTTGTCGACATGCGTGAGGAATTTGATATTCGTCGCCAATACATGTTCGAGCGCCTGACCCAGATTCCTGGTGTCACCGCCGTTCGTCCACAGGGAGCCTTTTACGTCCTCGCCAATATCGGCTCTCTAGGCATCAAATCTCAAAATTTCGCCGACCGTCTATTGAGCAAGGCCAATGTGGCGATCGTTCCCGGTATCGCTTTTGGCGACGACCGCACCGTGCGACTCAGCTATGCCACGAGCCTTGATATCATCAAGTCGGGCGTCGATCGCATTGAGGAATTCTGCAAAACCCTCTAATTTGATGGCTTTTCAGCCGCGATTCCGATCCCTCGGGGCGCGAGTCGCGGATGGAAGTGCTGCGTTAATAAGGGGATGAAATTCTCCTCATTAGGTCAACGCCTCTCGGGAGGCAGCGGCATCGAGCATCTGATGGATGACCTCGGTAATGCCCTCTCCGCCACCGGTCCCTCGCCGCTGATGCTGGGCGGCGGCAATCCGGCTCACATTCCTGAAATGGAGCGAGTCTGGGGTGAGCGACTGCGCGACATTCTCAAAGAGCCCGCCACTCTCCGCCGGACATTGGCTATCTACGATCCCCCGCGTGGCAATGCGCGAGTGATCGAGGATTTGGCAGCCCTTTTGCGCCAAGAATACGGTTGGCAGGTTGGTCCCGAAAACATCGCTGTTACCCCTGGTGGCCAGACGGCATTTTACTTTCTTTTCAATCTCTTTGGTGGTCGCCGCGCGGATGGTTCGATGGGCAGGATCATGTTCCCATTGATGCCGGAATACATTGGCTACGCGAATCAGTGCCTCGAGGAGGGGATGTTCACCGCACAGCGCCCACGGATTTCTCGCACGCGACCTCACCGGTTCAAATATAACATCGATTTTGAAAATCTGAACCCAGGATCCGACGTCGCCGCGCTTTGTGTTTCAAGGCCTACAAATCCTAGCGGTAACGTGATTCCTGACTCGGAACTTCAGCGATTGGCCGCGCTGGCCAAGGATCGTCAGATTCCGTTGATCATCGACAACGCCTACGGGTGGCCGTTTCCCGGGATCGTTTTTGGTGAAGCCACTCCTATCTGGAACGAGCAGACTGTTCATGTGATGAGCCTCTCGAAATTTGGATTGCCCGGGACTCGCACCGCCTTTGTTGTCGCCCCACCTGAGATCGCCAAGGCGGTTTCATCGATGATGGCGGTGACCGGTTTGGCTAATGGAAATTTTGGTCAATCCATCGCCGGTCCACTCATTGCGGACGGCAGGATCACCCGTCTCAGTCGGGAGGTCATTCGTCCTTATTATCTTCAAAAGCGGAATGCGGCGATGGAAGCGGTAGAGGAATTCTTTCCCGATCACGTGCCTTATGCCTTCCATGAAAGCGAGGGAGCTCTCTTCCTGTGGCTGTGGCTGGAAGGATCACTCAAATCTTCGCGTCAGATCTACGACGACTTAAAAAAGCGCGGGGTGCTGGTTGTGCCAGGTGAATATTTTTTCTTTGGGGATGATGATCCGGATTGGAAACACCGTCACGAATGCCTTCGCATCTCGTTTGCCATGGCCGATGCGGATGTGCGCGCCGGAATCAAGATCATCGGCGAGGAAATCGCCAAGGCTTACTGAGGCGATGATAGTCTGCGAGTGGGAATACTTCGGCTGACCATAATCAAACCTCCGTTGGTGAGGTTGGAGCGTTTTGTTGTTTTGCGATGAGCATGTAGAGCGATGGGACGATGAAGAGAGTGCAGATCGTACCAATCGCCATGCCGCCGACCAAAACGAGACCGATCGAATTTCGGGCCTGTGCGCCAGCTCCCGTCACCAATACCAGTGGAAAGTGGCCGAGCACGGTGGCCATCGTCGTCATCACAATCGGACGAAGGCGAGTCAGCGATGCCCCTCGCACGGCATCGATCTTTTTGAGGCCCTGCCTTTGGAGTTGATTCGCAAATTCGACGATGAGGATTCCGTTTTTTGCAATAAGGCCGATGAGCGTTACGAGGCCGATCTGGGAGTAAATATTGAGTGTCGTTGTCCACCCATTGGTCCAGAAGGGCATATCGGGTGCGGGCATCTTGAGGAAAGTGAAAAGAAGCGCGCCGAACATCGCCATTGGTACCGAGCCAAGTAGGATGATGAAGGGGTCGCGGAAGCTGTTAAACTGTGCAGCCAGAACGAGAAAAATTATCATCACCGCAAGGCCAAAGGTGATGAGGAATTTGGAGGATCCCTCTTGGCGGAGTTGGCGAGATTCGCCGGTATAGTCGAGTGCGTATCCGGTTGGAAGAATTTTTGCGGCCTCTGCTTCCATGAATTTCAAAGCTTCATCCAGCGGGCGGATCGCAACGCCGCTGATCTTAACGGCGTTCATTTGTTGAAAGCGAGGGAGCGAGCGTGGTTCCGTGCTATTGCGAAGTGTTGCGACGGTGCTGAGGGGGATAAGTTTTTCACCCAAACCGCGAATCTGAAGGTCGAGGATTTGCTCTTGGTTGAGGCGATTGGAGCGACTGATTTGGGGGATCACTTTATAGCTGCGGCCGTCGATATTGAATCGGTTCACGAAGTGTCCGCCGACCGC
>CAMBAQ010000076.1 GCA_945863785.1 Chthoniobacter flavus | reverse complement strand
CGGAGTCGGAGTCGGAGTCGGAGTCGGAGTCGGAGTCGGTGTCGGAGTCGGTGTCGGAGTCGGAGTCGGTGTCGGAGTTAGTTTACGAATTTTGTGATTAGCAAAGTCGGCCACATAAATAATCCCACTTCTATTTACCGCCACCCCAGTCGGTTCCGAAAATCGCGCCACACTCCCAACTCCATCATTAGAGCCACTCGTACCCGTTCCGGCGATAGTCGACACAAATCCCGAGCTTGTTATTTTTCGTATTTTTTTATTATATCTATCTGCTACATATACATTTCCACCCGAGTCAACAGCAACTCCCGATGGCAAGTTGAAACGAGCCTGGGAGCCGACCCCATCGATAAAACCCGCCACCCCTGAGCCAGCGAAAGTCGAGACCGCACCACTAGGCGTGATCTTACGGATTCTGTGGCTTGAATCTTCGGTCACATAAACATTAAGATTTCCATCAAGCGCCAGCCCCCTAGGCCTATTGAATGTCGCGGCAGTCCCTATTCCATTGGCGGAACCTTGCACCCCCGAGCCGGCTAAAGTAGAAACAATGGCTGAAGGTGTTATTTTCCGCACCCTGTTGTTTAAATAATCTGTAACATACACGTTTCCGGCTTCATCCAAAGCAACACCTCTTGGCGCATAAAAGCGCGCATCAACCCCTGAGCCATCGGCGAAACCTTGGACTCCCGATCCAGCGAGAGTAGAGACGAGCCCCATCGAGGTGATCTTGCGAATCCTGTTATTGAAGGTATCTGCAACATAAACCGTCCCGTTACCATCTACAGCAACAGCCTCTGGTCTATAAAATCTGGCCAATGCCCCATTGCCATCCGCAAAGCCTGCCGTTCCCGAACCAGCCAGCGTCGTGACAACACCCGACGGGTTGATCTTGCGGATTTTGTTACCATACGTATCTGCTACATAAATATTCCCGCTAAGATCTACAGCCGCTCCCGACGGGTAAGTGAAAGTCGCCCCAGTTCCTGTTCCATTAATCGAACCTTGATAACCAGAACCAGCAAAAGTGGTAACAGTGTAATTTAAAGTTGGCGTTGGCGTTGGCGTTGGTGTTGGCGTTGGCGTTGGCGTTGGCGTTGGCGAAACGTCTGCGTAAGCGCGAATGGTTGCATTGTCGGCGACCCCTGGAATACCCGTAAAGGAGTTTGCGGTGGCTAGCGTGCCCCCACTCGCATCGGTAATGCGAAAATCTGAAATCGTAAGCGGCGAACCTGCAGCATTATCGCTAAGATAGACGTAATAGCGATTCCCATCGACTGGTGATAGATCGCTCATGTCAAACACAAACGTCCCGTTGACCGAAGATGTGGTTCCAAGAAAGCTCCAGTTCCCCCCTTGGTAGTTCAATGCTCCACTTTGCCAAAGCAAGGAAGGTGTGGTGGACGTTGTGGAGGAGCGCCCCACTCGCGCATTTATCTGGCTTCTTACTTGGGTGTTAAGCGTAAACTGCCCCAGTTTAGTCGGAGTATAGGATGGCCGCGCAATGATGTAATAGGCGGCGTTATACCACCATGCCCCCTCGCGAGATGTGTTATCCGCGCTATAAACAGCAGAAAGAGCCTTCAAGGCATCATACGCCAGCCAAGTAAAGCCGCTATCGCCCCAATAGGTTCCCCAAGAGTTAGCGATTCGCAGGGCTCCTTTTTCCCCGATATCGACCAAGCCATTTTTATTCAAATCGACCCATATATTGTCATTGTACCCCACCACTGTCATGGCGTGTCCGCTCCAAATCGTTTTGACAAAAGCGCAAACCTGCTTACCAACAAACCCATCGTCCAGCGACGTGGAGGGGTCATTACCAGCCGACTGATACTGCCAACCATAAACGTTAGTCGCAAAGACACAGACATAGCCATTATTTAGCATGGCTTTGAGGTTGTTAAGTCCAGTGGCGGTATCTACATCATCGACTTGCCCCGCCGAAGAAAAGCGGTTGCTAATAGCACGTCTCCATACAGCAGGGTCGGTAGGCCATTCCAGATAGTTCTCGTCGTAAGGAAAATCCGCCCATGAGGGCACGCCATTATTCAGCATCAATTCAAATGCACTTGAAAACCACGACCCAGCATCCCTTCCGCCGTTGATCATGTTGTAGCACCACTTGGGAGAAAGCTTAGTGTTATTGTTGTTAGGATCGCGGCCATTTATGTTTCGAGCCAATCCGAGATTGTGTGTCCCCATATAATAAGCACTCGCCCAACAAGCACAGGAACCAATGCCGCCTTGGCTGCGTATAGGAGGAAAGTAAGGAAGCGTGCTATTGTCGACATCCGCAGGAAGAGTGGGAAGGACTGAAACCGGCTCAAGAAAATCAATAAGTCGCCCAGCGCGATAGCTGTCTGCCCCCATTAGTGAAGCCGACGCGCTGGCATTCGAGACACTTGTCCCAGATGATGCGGGGATCACCTCTTGCCCGACTGATGCTGCTTCAAGAGACACTTCAGATTGGCCCCTAGACCTAAGATGCCTGTTTATACGCTCAACGCCAAGCGCGTTATACTGGACTGACTTGACGCGCTGCGCCTTTCGCTCCATCCATGAAGCTTGCTCTGCTGTGGGTGGCACCAAGCCAGTCCCAACCCTATTCTGCGCTTGGGCATCCATCGCGAAAATGAAGGATAAAAATTCAATCGCAACAAAACAAAATACGCTTTTTTTGGCAAAGGGTAGGAAGGAACAAATCTTCATAAGATGATACTATCGAGTATCGGTTGATTTGTCGAAAACTTTAAGCCGAATTTATCAAACTTAACCCGCATTCGGCACCCAATCACGCACAACGCGCTATCGCTTTCGGAAGTCGATTCCGATAAAAACCGGATCACCATGTCACACTCGCCCCCCCTTGATGCGCTTTTGATGCAGATGTTCACGGACCGACAGAGCCGGTCCCTCCGCAACTGAACGCGCCCTCGATATCCCCCCCGGAGGGATGGGCTCCGTCCGTCCCATACATCCCTCAGACAGCTTCGCAGAACAAATCAGGCACATTTTGCATGCACATCATCTGCAGCATTTTCAGAAAAATAATAATTGCTTTTCCAGGCGGTCTTTTACAGCCACCTTTTGCACTGCCTATGACTTGAGATTTTTTCAAAATGCAAGAAAATGCACACTGACTGCAATCCAAAAAAACGCGATCCAAGCTTCCGTTGAAAATTCACGGACCGACAGAGCCGGTCCATCCGTCACGGAACGCGCCCACGATTCCCCTTCCGGAGGGATGGGCTCCGTCCGTCCCATACATCCCTCAGACAGCTTCGCAGAACAAACTAGGCGCTTTTGCATGCACATCATCTGCAGCATTTTCAGAAAAATAATAATTGCTTTTCCAGACGGTCTTTTACAGCCACCTTTTGCACTGACTATGACTTGAGATTTTTCAAAATGCAAGAAAATGCACACCGACTGCAATCCAAAAAAACGCGATCCAAGCTTCCGTTGAAAATTCACGGACCGACAGAGCCGGTCCCTCCGTCACGGAACGCGCCCACGATTCCCCTTCCGGAGGGATGGGCTCCGTCCGTCCCTTATATCACGCAGACAGCTTCGCTCAACAAATCAGACACATTTTTGCATCAATACATGCGCAAGCAACTTCAGAACATATCGATTATTCATCTCCATTTTATACGCTTATGTGGGACTGACCCTTTTACCCTTTTACAGAGAATCGACTGGATTGGTCACTCGATCGAAACCAGCGGATACAAAATCCTTGGTATTGCGCGTATAGAAAGTTCGAACGCCGTGACTCAGCAGCGTCGCTGCTAGAACGGCATCGTGTGTTCGCCGATAGGGAAAATCCTCAGCTTGCAAATGCCCGAGTAAACGATCCCAGCATTCCGTTGTGTAGCCACAATGCATAACCCCCATTCCACCTCGAAGCAGTGAAACATGGCCTGCCGCTTCGACGGCCGACAGGGGATGGGACATCACTTTAGGGCTGCGAAGGGCGCGGTAAAGCTCAATATACACTTGATCCGCAATGACCCAGTCAACAGGATTTTCAATGACTTTTTGCAGAAAATCTTTGCAGATCCCATGCTCGGGCGCATCCTCATTGGCCGCATAAAGCAAGATATTCGTATCCAAACTACAAAGACTCATCGTCGTAAATCGCCTCCTTTAAGTGTTCAGGCGAAACCAATATTTTACCACCACGGAAAGTCGGTAACTTTCGATGCGGAATTGGTTTCTCAGACCTCATATCAAGAAATCTTTCCACAGCTCGTCGGATCACTTCGCTTACTGGACGATCCTCCTCCGAGGCAATAGCCCGCACTCGACCCATAAGCGGATTAGGAAATAAAATCTGGATTTTTTGCATGGATACATGCATCGCATGGAGCTTCAAGGATGTCAATAAGAATTGTCTCCACCTTGGCTTCGAGCCCCATCGGGCTTGGCGTTTAAGCTCATTCATACCAAATCAAAAACCATCATGAAATTATCAAGGCGGAATCAAGCATTCTCATCCGAACCTTTTCTTTGAATTCCCATCGGAGGGATGGGCTCTGTCCGTCCCTTATATCACGCAGACAGCTTCGCAGAACAAACCAGACACATTTGCAATACACGCATCCACAGCCAATTTCAAAACATGCCAACATTTAACTCCAACCACTTTTACCTTTCTTTCATTTTTTGAGAGGAAATGCACACTGTCCACATTTACGATCCATAACCTTTTTAGGACCGACAGAGCCGGTCCCTCCGAAGCGCAACGCGCCCACGATCTTCCTCGGAGGGATAGGCTCCGTCCGTCCCATACATTCCCCAGCCAGCTTCGCAGAACAAACCAGACACATTTACAAACAGCAGCAACCATATTCACCTCAAAACATGTCAAGAATTGCTGACCCCTTTTTCCTAACGGCATTTCGTCACAGACGCTCTGATTTTAAAATCGACCTAGGAATGGATTCAAAATGCGAATTCCGATGCACCAGAGTTGCTTCTTGCAGGCACGCAGCTGCGGCGATTAGTGAATCTATCAGGGGAATACGCTTGGGCGATTGTACAGCCAATGCAAAAGCCTTCATAGCAACATGCTCATCAATCGAAATTATTCCATCAAACAGACGCCTGTACCCATCAACGACTATTTGAATTTCTTCTTGGGATGCCCCTAATTCCAACATCCTCCTCCCAAATTCAGCAAACGTAACACTCGCTATTAACAACCGCATGTCCCCATTCTCGAAATAAGATTGAACACGAACCGCTCCCTCTTCATCACGATGGTGCGCAAGAAGCGCAGATGTATCCAAAAGAATTGTCATACCATTTCCTCAGAACGTTCCTTGATCAACTCAGAGACAGAGTCCCGTTGTGGCGAATGAATTTTCCCACTCCCCTTGAGGCGGCGAGATAATTCTTTGCGGTCGGGGATCACACGAATCGTAATTTCATCAGGCTTACCCGTCGCAAACCAGTCAAATGAAAAACCTGGCTTAACTCCAAAGCGCCTTGCAATTTCAGCCGGTATGGTAATCATATTTTTCGAGGTAACTGTTGTAGTCATGGATTCAAAATCATCTCCATTCCTATTTTTAGCAAGCCCATTTTTCCTATACCTCTTTCACTGACCGACAGAGCCGGTCCCTCCGTCACAAAACGCGCCCACGATTCCCCCTCGGAGGGATGGGCTCCGTCCGTCCCATACATCCCACAGACCACTTCGCAGAACTTAGCAGATATTTTTTGCAATTATTTCGTCAGTATACACATCGATATGGATGATGTTTACCCCCTTTCTCAGGCCCGATCTCCTGGGAACGCCGAGGTCCTCCTCTGCAGGTTTTACTCAACGATGCCAACGGGGGCGTTGGCGATCCCGAATCCCTTCTTGAATTTGTGACACCAACGGCGAAATGTGCACAAACTTCCAGATTCAGAGCAGAGGATTCTTCAAGATATGTGATTATGTAGGGACTGACCCTTTTTTATGACCCTTTTTTAGAAGGAATTCACGGACCGACAGAGCCGGTCCCTCCGAAGCGCAACGCGCCCACGATCTTCCTCGGAGGGATGGGCTCCGTCCGTCCCATACATCCCTCAGCCAGCTTCGCAGAACAAACCAGACACATTTACAAACAGCGCAACCATATTCACCTCAAAACATGTCAAGAATTGACCCCTATACTTTGCTAGGCTACACATTTGCCTCTCCCCTAGGTCAGTGCGCTATCGCGCGGGTGTTCTACGCTGCGCTTCGAATCTGTCCTCCTGTCTAAAAATCCGTTTTCGGGTTAACTATGCAATGGATTCCAAACTTTCTGGAAACCCAAGCCCTCAAAATCGCGAATGTTCGCCGTTGCGAATTCATTGACGCCGTGGGCTTGAAGAGTTTTTGCGAGCCTTACATCGAAAATACGCCGCCGCGCGAAACCTTCCCTTGCGGCAATAGGCCAGACCTCCTTCATTACATCAGCGGAATCCACAAGTTGCCATCTCGGATGAGCGCGAAAAATTTGACACTCAGCCACTGCCTCCGTGGGGGATAGTGGAGTCTCAAGGATTTTTTCATTTCGCAAAAGCAAATAGAACTCTGTAAGCACCAACTCGGAAACCACGACATCCGGACAATCTGCGATGCCATTCAAAAAGTTCACTGCTGCCTTATGCAGAGGTGCGGAAGCAATACGCGCATACGCGAAAATATTGGTATCAATGCCTATCATGCCTGCTGGGCGTCCTCTTGAATCAAATCCCTCAACTCTCCGGCTTCATGCACCAGCATCCGAGCACTAATCGGAGCAGGAAATTGAAAGCCGACATCTGGCATTTGCTTGTGAGCCGGGTAAGCCCGTACCACGGATTCGGCGCCCCGTCGAATGACTTCGGCAATACTCCATTCTTGCACGGCAGCCACGCGTTGAATCTCTTTATATAAAATTTCAGGCATTTGAATTTGAGTACGAATCACGCTAAAGAAATATAGTGATTAAAATACGATGTCAATTGTGATTTTTACATTCTTTTTCACAGGTGTCCGGTTAACGGGGTTTTGATCTTCGAAATCATGTTGTTTTTCATAGACAAAAGCAGGAAAAGGGATGTGACGGATTTGAATTTTTTGGAACGGCAGATGCTATACTGCACGGATGATATCCGTTCGCTTTATTCTCTCTCAAATTCTCGATTTGATTCATCACGAGACATATCTGCTGGTAGCCATACTGCACAAGGTGCTGAAATTGCCCGGAAGCCTCCACAGAACTCTGCAGATTTTGAGCGTTCATCCGTTCGAGAAGATTGCTTTGCATGAACTGCTTATGAAGAATGAGATTAAAAATTCTGACGAGGCAAATTTTAACCAAATGGAGTTGTTTGACTTATAACCGGACACTAGTGATTCTTTTTAATAAAAAAGACAGATCTTAGAAAATATGTGGCAAAGTGGGAATGACCCTTATTTCTGTCGTCATCTGGATCAGGCAAAAAAGGTCGCCAGAGATAGTGAATATCCTGCAGTCGCGCAAAGGAAGCAAGCTGCCGCAAAAAGCCCAGCGTCGTGTCAACGCTGGTTTCTGGCGGAAGGTTCTGTGCTCTTGTCAACACGGCAACCCATTACATGTAAAGGGAATTGGAGAGGCAAACTTCAAAACGCCTCAAGGGAATCATTTCAACCAGGGCAAAGCTGGCGCCTCTACGCGAACGAGATGTTGCCACCATTACACTTGTATCCAAAACCACTCGCACAAATTCAATCCACAAAATCTATTCCGCTTTGTCGAGCTCCAATTCAAGCCGGGATTGGAATTTGTAGCGTCTGTAAGTAAACGCCCGCCGCCAGCCACTCGCTACCAGTTACTCGCTACAGCTGCGTAGAAGCCTCCAATGTCAGGAATTAATCCTGACCCTTTTTCTCACTACCACTCTTACGGACCGACAGAGCCGGTCCCTCCGTCGCGCAACACGCCCACCATCCCCCCTCGGAGGGATGGGCTCCGTCCGTCCCATACATCCCTCAGCCAGCTTCCCAGAACAAACCAGGCACATTTGCAAACAACGCAACTGCAACCAATTTCAAAACATGCCAACATTTTACTCCAACCACATTTACGATCCATTTCCTTTTTAGGACCGACAGAGCCGGTCCCTCCGTCACGGAACGCGCCCACGTTCGTCCTTCGGAGGGATGGGCTCCGTCCGTCCCATACATCCCACAGTCGGCTTCGCACAACAAACCAGACACATTTGCAATACACACATCTGCACACAACTCCCCTTTTCCTGCTTACGTTTAGTTAGCTTTATTAACGAAAAAAAAAGGCTCCGGATTTCTCCGGAGCCTTTTTGTTGATTGTTTAGTATCCTATTATGCGACGATGAAGGAAATACCACCTAAAGCGGAGTTGCCAGTGGCATTGACTCCATAACCCCATGCACCAGCGGCAACTGCTGTCGTGCTAACTCCAGCAACAGCACCATCAGGAGTAGCTGAGTAGGCATCGAAGTTGAAGCGATATTGGGAATCAGCCAATGTTCCGCCACCAGCGATATCAGCCAAATCACCAGTGATATTGATCGATCCAACAGTTGTTGCAAGTGCAGCGCTATTACCGATCACGATCTGAGTACCAGTTGCTGTGAGGCTACCAGCCGTGAGGCTTGTAAGCGCGGCTACACTAGTGAGGGTAGCGCCGGTAACATCCAATGCACCATCAACGGAGATCGCACCAACGGTCGTCAGCGCTGCGCCACCAGTGATAGTGAGGTTTGCG
>CAMBAQ010000075.1 GCA_945863785.1 Chthoniobacter flavus | reverse complement strand
GTTTTTCGTTTGAGCGAGTCGGCCTGACCTTGCTCGTCAAAGGCCATTACGACTGTCGCCGCCCCATAGGCCATGATCAATCGGGCCTGTGCCTTGAATTTTTCAGGCCCCTCTTTGAGGCTGATCGAATTCACGATGCTCTTGCCTTGAACGCAGCGCAATCCAGCCTCGATGACCTCCCACTTCGACGAATCGATCATCACCGGTACGCGCGAGATGTCGGGTTCGCTAGCGATGAGGTTGAGGAATTTCGTCATCGCGGCCGCGCCATCAAGCATGCCCTCATCCATGTTGATATCGATGATCTGGGCTCCCGCATCAACCTGCTGACGAGCCACAGCTAGGGCCTCGTCGTAGTTCCCAGCCAAGATGAGCTTCGCAAACTTCGGGGAACCCGTCACGTTGGTGCGTTCGCCCACATTGATAAATGGGATTTCCGGACGGGCCGTGAATGGCTCCAGCCCGCTTAATCGCAATGTTCGGGTGCGCGCGGCAATCGCCCTGGGCTTGAAGCCCTTAACCGCATCGGCAATCGCACGGATGTGATCTGGCGTAGTGCCGCAACAGCCGCCAATGATATTCAGCCACCCCTGCTCCGCCCAGTCTTGCAACTGCGGGGCGAGACTTTCGGGCGTTTCCGGAAAACCCGTTGGCGATAGCGGGTCAGGAAGACCAGCATTCGGGTAGGTGCTGACAAAAAACGGCGCGATATTCGAAAGTTCCTCGATGTACGGGCGCATTTCTTTCGGGCCCAGCGCGCAATTGAGACCGATCGAAAGAATCGGGAAATGCGCAAGCGAGTTGAGGAAGGCTTCGACCGTTTGCCCAGTGAGAGTGCGTCCGCTCAAATCCGTAATCGTTCCAGAGACCATCACTGGAAGCCTTGGATGGTTCTCAAAATAACGAGCAATCGCAAACAGAGCTGCCTTGGCATTGAGTGTATCGAAAATTGTCTCCACTAAGAGAACATCTGCCCCGCCCGCGACGAGGTTTTCGATCTGCTCGGTATAGGCCTCTGCCACCTCCTCAAAACTGACCTCACGCTTACCGGGATCGTTCACATCCCTTGAAATGGAAAGCGTCCGGTTCAGTGGTCCGATGGCTCCAGCGACAAAAATACGGCGATCCGTGCAGGCGTCCGCAGCCGATCGGGCCAAGCGGGCGGCGGCAAGGTTGAGCTCCGGCACGATGGACTCCAAGCCGTAGTCCGCTTGCGAAATCGTAGTGGAGTTGAACGTATTGGTTTCAATGATATCCGCCCCAGCGGCGATGTATTTGCCGTGGATCTCTCGAATCACCTCGGGCCTTGTAAGAACAAGAAGGTCATTATTTCCCTTGAGGTCCTGTCCCTTCCAGTCAGCGAAACGCTCCCCACGATAATCGGATTCCTGCAATTTATATTGCTGTATCATGGTTCCCATCGCCCCATCGAGGATGAGGATGCGTTGGGATAGGAGTTCGCGGAGTGCTTTTTCGGTGGACGAAATCATGGATCGGAAGTTGCCCAAGCTACGAAATATTCGCCCGCCTGAAACTAAAAACTTCAACTCGCCTTGAGACGCGATCTCCAGAAAGGATCAGTCTCTAAAATAGGCGAAACTCAGATCGACAGCGGTTTGGACTCCGGGGCGCCAAGTTGCTTGATGATGGTCGTGAGATAGACCGCCTCGTGGTGGAGTCCGCGGTATTTCGAGATTTCCTTTCGCTCGACAACACGAAAGCCGAATCGCTCCAGCACTTTCGCCCCACGACGGGACTCAAATGTGACCATCTGGCCGAAGACTTCCTTTTCTCCGCGGGAACGAAGAAAATCCAAATAAGTGCTCATGAGCACATAAGTTCCGGCCAGACTTTGGGCCTCCGGTAACACATTGATATGAAAATGAGCCGTTCGACGAGGAGCTGCCGGCACCTCTCGCCAGGAATTATTAAGAATCCAACGGATGAAAGCGCGCGTGGCCGTGTTGTAGCGCGGGTATCGGCTCATTCCGATCAGGAAAAGGCGGAGGTTTTGAAAAAAACCATAGAATTGCTGGCGCAGTGGGCGACGGGATCCGAGCAGGTAGCCTTTGACTATGCCATTTTGCTCCAACAAAAACGCCGCCTCGGGCTCGATATCTGTGTAATAGGCCGTTAAATAATCCGCAAAGAGTTCCCGATCCTCAAACACGGGATCGATCGCCTTGCCGAGAAAACCCGTTTCGCAACAAAGCCGCCGAACAGCCTCGCGGTCGCGAGCCTCATATTGCCTAACGGTAATGCCTGGTGGAAGTGCCACGCGACAACGTTATCTTTCCATCCCTTCCGGGCAAATCAGAATCATCGAAACAAAAAACCAGCGAACAAGGTGAGCTTTAATACGATCCCTCAACCCGTGCGGCGACGTCGCGGTAACCGTAATCCACCTCATAAATTTGCTTCATGCACGCGATCGCGTTGTCCGTCAGGTTCATCTTTTCATAAACCAAACCCAGGTTGTAAACGATGTCCTTTTTCACGTTGTCCATAGCGACCAACTCTGTCGCGGCGTCGGAGAGGGTCTTGGCCGCAAGGTCGAGCATCGAGCGGGCAGTGAAGCATTGGCCGAGCAGACTGATCGCCCGGATACGGACGTTGGGATTTTGGCGGGCCCGCTGAAGTTCAGGAATCGCTTCCTGATACATGTGAAGTGAGTGAAGTATCTCGCCAAGCTCGAAGCGGGATTGGAGATCCGTTGGATTTTGCTCCACACGGGCGCGGGCCGACTGAAGCATGGTCTCGGAGCGTTGTGTAATGAGATCTTCGAGTTCCGCTGCATATTGCTCCGCCTCGGCCGTTCCCGGATGGCTCGCAATGATTTCACGACGCGCATCAATCGCATGGTCGAATTGCTTCACGCGCAGATCCGAGGCTTTGCGAACGAGGGCAAAATCTGAGTTATTCGTAAGGGCGGCGGCGTAGTTGAACCAACTTGTCGCATTGTCCCAATCTTCTTTCTGCTCGTAGAGCTCTGCGATGCGGCGAGCGGTATCCACGGAACCGGGCTCCGCCTCCGCCTTGCCGTGAAGATCAGCGAGGAGATTATCGATCATTTCTTCGCTTCGAACCACGCGAGATTGCTGTTCCAGAGCAACCGCCTCTCCCTTGTCCTTGATGAGGTCACGGTAGGTCGTCTCCTCTTTATCCCAGCCACCACTCTGCATCGAAGAAGCGGCCGCGGCATCCTTCGCCCCCTTGACCGCAGCAAGATCGCTCGGGGCTATCGAGATAATTTTGAGATAAATATCCGAGGCTCTTGCAGCATTGCCGTGCTGCATACAGTGACGGGCCAACTGGTGCATGATCTTGATGTCCTTTGGCGAGGCATCAAGAATCGTTTCCAAAGCAAATCCGGCAACCTCGGGAAGATCCGCTGCGACGGCAGCATCATGCAGTATCATGTTTAACTGCGTGCTGGTCGGATCACTTTCCAAGAGCTTCTCCACCGCATCAATCGCAGCGAGAGGATCTTTTTTGATTTGGCCCTGAATTTTATGCGCAGAAAATGAAGCTCCAGAGAGACCCGCAAGAAGGCTTTTCTTTCCAGGATTTTTTGCAATACCCGCCTTGCGAACAATCTGCCGACCAGCAAGGAATTCGGGGTGGCTTTTGAGGACAGTCTGGAGAAGTTGGATCGTGTAGCCGTAATTTTTGAGCTGCATGGCGCTCATCGCCTTGAGCCATGTGGACCGATGGAATTCGGGGAGATCTTTTTCAGTTTTTACGGACATACAGGAGAAGCGTCTAAATATATACCCTCACGCGCTCGGCACATCAAGCCCCGCTCATTCGCAATGCAAAGAGACAAGGCCCGCACTCGACCTAAATCGTCTGCGAAAGATAACCACCATCCACGCGAATATCGGACCCCGTCACGAACGAGCTAGCCTGAGAACTGGCGAGAAAAATCACCGCTCCGGAAAGTTCGTCCGCTTCGCCAAATCTCGCCATCGGCGTATGGCCTAGGATCGCCGCTGCGCGAGGCGTGGTGGTGCCGTCTGGGTTGAATAGAAGCCGCAGGTTTTGTTCGGCTGGAAAAAATCCTGGGGTGATGGAATTCACCCTCACTCCGGTTGGCGCCCATTCCCGCGCGAGAAATTGCGTCAGATTGAGCACAGCCGCTTTCGCAGAGGAATAGGCCACGACTCGCGAGAGCGGAAGGTGGGCAGAAACGCTGGCGATATTAATAATACTTCCGCGACCCGCCTCGACCATCGCGGCGCCGATCACTTGGCAGGGCAGCAACGCGCCACCAATGAGGTTCAAATCAAAGTTGGCCACCCAATCCTCAACGGCGATGTCCGAAAACGGATTTTCGGGCGTCACCGTCACGCTGGCATCGTTACCGCCCGCCGCATTCACCAACACGCTCGGAATGCCAAACGTATCGGCCGTCGCATCCAACAAATCCATCAGGCTTTCGCGGTCGGTGGCGTCAGTTTGAAAAAAGATCGCCTTACCACCCGCTTTGGTGATTTCACGCACTCTTTCATTTCCCCGATCCGAGTTTCGTCCAGAGACGACAACACGTGCTCCAGCTGAGGCAAGCGCGAGGGCCATGCCACCACCAAGGACGCCCGTGGCGCCCACTACTACAGCGACTTCGTCGGAAAGATCGAACAAGTTGTTTGCCATGCAACCAACTAAAAACCAATCCCCGATAGCCCGCACGATTTTTTTTGGCTTTCGATGCGCCGACGTGTCGCTCAAAATCGCAAACACATGTTGAAAGACACCCAAAGCGAAAGCGACGATCGGAAACTGGCGATTGACCGAGTGGGCATCAAATCCCTGCGATATCCGATGCAGGTCCGCGATAAGCACCACGCGACCCAAAGCACAGTGGCGACGATCCAATTGACCGTCGATCTCCCCCACCACTTCAAAGGCACCCACATGAGCCGTTTTATCGAGGCCCTCAGCGCCCACGGACCAGTTGTGCATGTGGAAAACATCCGAGACATCCTCGAACAAACCGCCCGCCGCTTGGAAAGCGACTGCGCTCATCTGGATATCGAGTTTCCGTTTTTTCTGGAAAAAAAAGCCCCCGTCAGCGGAGCCCCGGGCCTGCTTGATTACAATGTCATCTTCCGTGCGACTCTCACCAAGGGCGTGCTCGATTTTGTTGTCACCACAACCGTCCCCGTGACCACCCTCTGCCCCTGCTCCAAAGCGATCAGCGTTGCGGGCGCTCACAACCAACGCGGTCACGTGACCCTTTCTGTTCGCTGCACGAAACCCATGTGGATCGAAGATATGGTTCGCCTCTGTGAGGAATCCGCTAGCGCCGAATTGTTCAGCCTCCTCAAGCGCCCGGATGAAAAGCACGTGACCGAGCAAGCGTATGCGAACCCCGTTTTTGTCGAAGATCTGGTCCGCAATGTCGCACTCCGCTGCGAAGCCGATCCGAATATCGTCTGGTATCGCGCCGAGGCAGAGAACTTCGAATCCATTCACAACCACAACGCCTACGCATTGATTGAAAAAAAACCTTCCATCAGCGCCTAAGCGGATGGTTTTTTGTTGCTTGATTCAACGAAATGCCGGTTAAAGTAAGAGCGGTTCAAAGACGGGGGTATAGCTCAGTTGGTAGAGCGCGTCGTTCGCAATGACGAGGCCAGGAGTTCGAGCCTCCTTACCTCCACTTCTTTTCACTCATGCCGATTTTTTCTGTTCCTGAAAGCTTGCGCACCTGGGCCGAGGTGGACCTTAGCGCCCTCCGCGCGAATCTCCATTTTGTTCGACAGCGCATTGGCCCCACACCATCGATCCTTGCCGTCGTGAAAGCCAATGGATATGGCCATGGCGCCCGTGAAACCGTTCAGGCGTTGGCTGGTGATAAAACCCTTTTTGGCGTCGCCAATCTCCATGAAGCAGCTGAAATCAAAGCCGTTTCTGATGGAAGTGATGTGATGTTGCTCGGCCCCTGTCTACCGGGAGAGCGTCAGGCTGCCGTCGAGAATGATCATATCGTTACTGTCTCAAGCGCCATGGAGGCGAAAGCCTTTTCTCAATTCGGAAAGATCCGAATCAACTTTAAAATCGATACCGGAATGGGCCGTGTGGGCTGCAGGAAAGATGCTGCCATTTCCGAGTTCAAATCCACTCTAGAAATATCAGGCATCGAGATCCACAGCATCTCTACTCACCTTCCCTCTGCGGATGAAGATACCGCCTTTACGACTCACCAACTGCATGGTTTTACAAAACTAACTCAAACGCTGCGTGAGCTAGCCCCTAACGCCAAACTCCACAGTCTTAATAGCGCAGGAATCCTCACCTTGCCTGAATTTGCTGGCGACATCGTCCGCCCCGGACTCATGCTCTATGGTTGCTCGCCCATCGCCGAGTTTTCCAACACACTCCGACCGGCACTCACTTGGAAGGCGCGGATAGTGTTGTTAAAAGATCTTCCCGCTGGTGCAGGCGTGAGCTACGGACGCACCTATATTTCCTCCACCCCTATTCTTACCGCGGTCCTTCCTGTCGGGTACGCAGATGGCTACCCACGACAGGCCTCTGGTCAAGGATGCGGAGTTTTGATCAATGGAAAAAGATGCGATCTCATCGGCCGCGTGACAATGGATCAGATTATTGTCGACGTAACCGCTCTTCCCGATGTTCAAGTCGGTGATGTCGTCACCCTTATAGGCCACGATGGCAACTCTGCCATTGATGCTCAAGAACTGGCGACAAGATCTGGCACCATTGCATGGGACATTCTTACAGGGATCGGCCGCCGCGTTGAACGCTTTTACTCCGCTGCGCATTAATAATACCAATGTCCCTTTCAAGTTGGACTTTGCACCGCAAAACAAGGGGGCATGACCGGCCCGGCCGTGTATTTATGGGGCGCGCGTGGTTTTTGGAGGGGTTGACGGGCGTTTTAATAATAGAATTAGTTTCCCGAACTGCGGGCCAGACGGAATCCGAAGTAGTAGGACCGGCAGCCCGCGGGGACGCACCTGACGCGGTCGGCAACAATCCAGTAGTCGGCGTCGGCGGCGTTGTCGTTCCAGCACCCGCTACGGACGCGGCGGGCGGAGGATCCGTCCAGATCGAAGCACCACTCCCACATATTCCCGCTCATGTCATAAATCTCCAATTCGTTCGCCAGCTTTCCCCCTACCTCATGGGTTTTCCCTCCACTATTTTCATTAAACCAACCCACAGCATTCAAATCATTACTCCCAGAGAAGTTGTAGCCTTTAGAATTTTTGCCTCCCCTCGCTGCCCACTCCCATTCTTTTTCACTCGGCAAACGATACCCATTAGCACTCTCACTCACCGTAGGTTCTGTTACTCCCGTTTTATACGTTGTGCCACTGACTTGATAAACTGGCGTCTTTCCCTCCTTCTCGCTCTTCGCATTGCACCATTTCACCACGTCATACCAATTCACATCTGTCACGGGATGGCTCTCGCTCAGTCCCTGTCCCACATCTTTCAAATCATATCCATTCGCCACCGCCCAATCTCTCACTTTTTGCCACTCTCCCCACGTCACTTCGTATTTCCCGATCTGGAAGGTCGCTACCACTTGCCCTGCCAAGCCTGATCCACTCGGCAGCGCCCCGCCCTCCACGCGCACCAGATTCTTGTCGACACTACCTGCGGCTCCCCCGGCTGTTTCGATCATCGCCTTGAGTTTGTTAGCGCTTTCGAGGTCGCCAGTCTGCATCGCCTTGAGCAAAAGTTGCTGTGTCGCGAGTTCAAACCGTTTTTGGATCGGATTCACTGCCAAGGCTATTTCCTTGTCGCGACGGACCACTAATTGCTCGAGCGCCTTCTCATCGATCGAGGAGGCGGAGTCCGTCTGTGCAAAAACAGGAAAACAAATCACGCTCATCAAAAGCGCAAAAAGAAGGCCTGCTATGCGGGGCGCATGGTTTTTAGAGGGGTTGATGGGCGTGTTCACTATCAGCTTATTATTACTCATATACGTGTGCGCTTTCTTGTGCCTTACGCGACTCGCTAGCACAAGGCCAAAAGTGGGATTGGCAGACATCCCGATCGCAGAGGGACCGGAAGGCGCTGCATGGAAGGCGATCAGCCTACCTGATACCATTGTCTCTTTGAAATTAGACTTTGCAGCGCAAAAGAAAGGGGGAATGGCCGTCTCGGCCGTGTGGACACTGGTCTACTTGCTCGCACCCTGCCCAGCGGAACCAAGGAGCACGCCAACACACACGGGCGAAACGCCCTGTGCCCCTCTGCTAAAATCCAAAAGCATGCTGCTTTTGGTATGAGTCGTCATTTCCCTGACGCTGGACTTAACAAATGGGCGGTATGGCTGCCTAGCCACACGGCGGCGAGGCCGAGGGTGATGCTGAGGAGGACATTAAGCCATGCCTCCAGCCAGGCATTGCTCCGTATGAGATCGAGTGTTTGAAGACTGAATGCAGAGAAGGTCGTGAACCCGCCGAAGAAACCGGCCAGTATCAGCGTGCGAATACTCGGCGGAGCACTGAGAAGGCCCTCATCACTCAAAATGGCCGCTAACAGGCCAATGCCGAAGGATCCCGAGACGTTTACAAAAAGCGTCGCGTAGGGGAAGTCTGCGGCCCAACGGAAGTTCGCCAGAAGCACATAGACGAACCACCTCGCTAAGCTTCCAATAGCCCCACCAGCCATGACAGCTAGGGCGTCTTTCACTACCGTGGAATCGTGATTCCGCGTTGGTGCATGTATTTTCCCGCCCGATCTGCGTAACTGGTCTCGCAGACCTCGGAGGCGAGGAAAAAGAC